>JAKSJT010000139.1 GCA_024402125.1 Bacteroidales bacterium | reverse complement strand
ATTAGCTTCGATATACTCTTTGATTACAGTCTCAAGCATATCGAGGGTCATACGAGGCTCTTTACCACCATATATCTCCGCCTTGTCCAGATAGTAGCAGTAATTGCAGTCTAGGTTGCACAGAGAACCGGCTGGCTTAAGCATTATGTTGAATGACTTTGGACCAGAGATCTTGACTGCATCGCCCAAAGTGAGCGTATCTTTGAATTTATCTTGCATGGTGTTAGTGTTTATACAAATGTAATCAATAGTCTTTTATGGGCAAAGCCCAAATCAAAGTTATTCAGTATGCTATCTATGGCGTATCATAATTGGACATACCAATTGTCAAATCGTACTAAAGTATACTTCTAAAATAATTCTGGCTTAATCTAGAAAGGGATTTTTTATACATTTGTATAAAACACCGCCTAACGCCAGCACAGATGATAGTATCAAACCATATAATTCGTTTCCTGTCAGCAATAGCCATTCTTCTTACGTCTCTAAGCTGTAGCAAAGAGTCAACTTTTACAAGTGTTCAGCAGAATGGCGATATCATTCTTTCTTCCAGTTTGTCCAATCAGAACGTTAATGTATTCTATGAGGACAGCAAGGGTTATATCTGGATGGGAACGGATGTTGGTCTTAACCGTTATGACGGAGAATCGTTCATCCAGTTCCTGTCATCTCCATCGGATTCAATGTCCCTTGTTCACTCTAAAGTGTACAATGTCTATGAGGACAGCAGGGGTAGAATATGGGCAGGTACCAGAATGGGTATCAGCTGTCTCCGTCCTGATCTGAAGTGGGACAGGTACAAGATGAATGCCTCGTCCACCAACATATTTGACATCTATGAGAATTCCCGCGGTGAGGTATACGCAGGAAACAGATGGTCCCTGCTTAAGGAGGATCCGGAAACTAAGTCATTCAATGAGGTAACGAACTTCATCGTTTATGATAACCTTTATTCAAAGACTTGTCTTGACTCCAGTGACGATATCTGGCTAGTCCAGGATCATAGAATTGTCCAGTATAACGGTACGACTTATGAAAAGGTGAGGACAATGGATGTTGGGGACAGGATTGTCAGTTCTTTGATGGATAACAATGACAGGCTGTGGATTCTTTATGAACATTCCATTGGACTGTTTGATACCAAGAGATTCTGCTTCGAACCAGCTCCGAAGGCTATTTCATCAGACACAAAGATCCTTGGTGTAACCTTCAGGTCAATATACAAGTTCATGCATGGATTTGTGTTTCTGACAGAGGATGATGACCTGTTCTATTACAATGTCAATACTGAACGGCTGTCCAGGTTCAATAGTTCAAGAAAGTCATATGTAACCACCTATTTTATGGACCGTTCGGGATATGCCTGGATAGGTGTCCATAATGGAGGATTCGTGATGAGTAACAACTCTAACCAGTTGTCTGAGCCTGAGATGCGCATTCAGAGTGAGCTGCTCGGTTCGTCCATTGATATTTTGTCAAAGGGAAAGGACGGAGATCTTTGGGCGCTTTCAAACACATCGGAGATAACAAAACTGGACTACCAGAAAGGAGAAGTTGTCAAAGTGGACATTTCCAAGGTGTTTCCGAACTCGTCCACAAGAAAGGTGGTGATCAACAGTATACTGTCCGATAAGCATGAAAGCAATTGTATCTGGGTGCTCTCAGGAGGCGTTCTTTATCAGTGTTCGTTGGATGGTAGTGTCTTGAAGTGTGTCCAGTCCTATCGGTTCCCGGTTGGATCCATGACTGGATTGTTTGAGGACAGCCTTGGCCGTGTCTTTGTGTATGGTCAGGGATTCAATATGTATTACATCAATCCTGGACAGAAGGACTATGAAACGATAATTGCATCGACTATCAATCTTACTCAGGTTACAGATATGCTTGAGACATCAGATGGGGAGATTCTTTTCTGCTGCAATTACCGTAATATCTACAAGATTGATTTCGAGAATCTTTCGGAACCGGCACCGGAGGTATTCAAGGGCTTTAGCTCTAACTATGAGCCAACCTGTATGATTCAGGATAATGAGGGAAAGATATGGGTGACTGCCAATGGATCTTCGATAAAGAAGTTTACCCCAGGGTATGATACATATGAGGATTTGAACTTTGACGCTTCTTATTACAATAATTCCATCCTGGATGACGGGAACTATATGTGGATCGGATCACAAAGAGGCCTTTACCGTTATGAAAAGTCTACAGGAAAGTATAGCGTATTCTATGCCGGAGATGTCATTGTGGGAAATCAGTTCAATACTCATTCATCGTGTAAACTTGATAACGGCAATTTGGCATTCGGTGGATCAAACGGTATAACCATTTTCAATCCAAAGTATGAACCTACTTTGACAGAAAATGTCTCTCTTGCGGTTGAATTCATCCAGGCGGGAGAAACTTTGTACTATAACTATGATGATTTGAGTGGTAACTCAAGGATTTCTGTAAAACCATCTGACAATGATGTGACTATACATTATTCGGCTCTGAGCAATAATGACTATCTGCACCTACGTTATGAGTATAAAATGGATGGCGTTGATAGTGATTGGCATTATGTTCATGCAGAACGAGATGCACACTATGCTCATCTACCATATGGAAAGAACCGTTTCCAGGTGAGGGTGGTTCTTCCAGGAAGAGTTCAGACTGGAATAGAGTCAACAGTTGATGTCTTTGTCAAGAGACCGATCCTTATAAGTACAGTTGCCAAATTCTTGTATCTTGCTCTTTTTGCTTTGATAGTTGCTCTTTTCCTTCGAATGATGAAACATACAAGGGATAAGGAAATTGAGACTGAGCTTATCAAAAGAGAGAAGGAACAGCAGGTTCTTCTAAATGAGCGAAATGTGGATTACTTCACATCGATATCACATGAGTTCCGTACACCTCTTACTATGATTCTGGGAGCTGCTGACAGCATTATCAGTTCGGAATCCAATTCATCAGGTTCTACGCAATACTCCAAGATTCTGTACAGGAATGTCCGCCGCATGCAGAAACTTGTGGATCAGCTGCTCGATGTCAGCAAACTTGAGAGCGGATCTCTAAAACTATCCGCTAGGCTGCAGGATATTCTTCCTAAAGCAAAGGATATAGTTGAAGCATTCGGATTTTCGGCAAAGGCAAAGAGCCTTGATGTATCCTTAGAATGTACAGAGGATACAATTTTAGGATATTTGGATGAGGACGTATTCGAGAAGGTTATGTACAATCTTTTGTCGAATGCTGTCAAATATACTCCTCAGGGAGGAAGCATTACCGTGAAGGTCGATGTGATCGGATATGATAAGGCAGTTGACAAGTTCAGGGTGGCTAGCGAGGATTCTTACATAAGAATCAAGGTCATTGATTCCGGTGTCGGAATCCCAGAGGATAAACGAGATGTGATTTTCAACAAGTACTATCAAGTTCAGACAAACAAGGCCATCGGTGGAACAGGTATCGGACTGTATTTCACCAAGATGCTGCTTACTCTTCATCATGGAGATGTAATCTGTGAGGCAAGTCTGGACAAGGACGGAAAGGAACAGCGTGGGACGCAGTTTACATTCGTTCTTCCTCTCAATGAGAAGTCATACACAAAGGAAGAGATAACAGATGCTGCTCCTATCGCATACAAGGCTAATCCGGCCGTTCTGAGCGAATTTGTCGAGTCTTCTCCTGTCGGAGATGTTATGGATTCGGACAAGCCGTTGATTCTTGCGATTGATGACGATCCGGAGGTGCTCCACTACATCAAGTCTCTTCTTAGTCCATACTACAGGATGGTGCTCAGATTTGATGCAACTACTGGTTACGAGGCAATCGGCCAGTTCTCGCCTGATGTCATTATCAGTGATGTGCTTATGCTTGATGTTGACGGATTCGAGTTCTGCCGCATGGTAAAGGATAATGCTGAGTATAGTCACATTCCTGTAATCCTTCTAACAGCGAAAAATACAACGGAAGACCAGATCAAGGGTGTGGAGGCTCATGCTGAGGCATATGTGACTAAACCATTTGAACCGAGTTTCCTCAAGGCTCTTATAAAGTCAATGCTTGAGAAGAAGGCGGAGGCAAAGAAAGTGCTTGCCGCTTCAACTATCAGCACTAAGGAAAGACTAGATGAGGTCCTTAAGGAAAAGGACAGACAGTTCATTGAAGATGTGTATAAGTTCATGGAGGCTGAGCTTGAGAATGAAGAGCTCAATGTTACGGCTATCTATGAGCAGATGTATATGAGCCGAACCAAGTTCTACAACAAAATGAAGAGCCTGACTGGTGAGACTCCAGGAAACTTCTTCCGCACATATAAACTCAATAGAGCAAAGGAACTCCTAGAGACAGGAGAGTACAAGATTGCGGCAGTTGCGGTAATGACAGGCTTCTGTTCAGCGTCTCATTTCTCAACTTTGTTCAAGAAACAGTTCGGAATCACTCCAACTGAATTTATTTCAGGAAAGCCAATACAATAGCGTAGAATAGGGTTTTAGTACAAATAAGAAAGAGATTTGTACGATTATTAAACCTCGTAAATACGGATATGACATTCAAAAGCACACATTTATAAATCGTTTTAATGCATAGACTATACTTTTGTTTGTGATATTACCTGGGATTATTCCCTGGCTAAACCAATTAACCACAAACAAATCTATTTCTATGTTATCTAAAACAATAAAGCAACTGCTTGTTTGCCTTATGGTTCTTTCAATGTCGGTATCGGCATTCGCTCAGAATCATAGAGTAACTGGTACTATCGTTGACTCGCAGGGCCCTGTCATCGGTGCTACAGTAATGATTGCCGGTACAACTATCGGAGCATCAACAGATGTTGACGGTAAGTATGTTCTCGACAATGTCCCATCTACAGCCACACTTAATTATTCATGTATCGGTTACGTTTCACAAAACGTGAAGGCAGGTAATCAGACAGTTATTGATATCGTCCTTGTTGAGGACACTGAGATGATCGAAGAGACAGTCGTTGTCGGATACGGTGTTCAGAAGAAGAGCGATGTAACAGGATCTATCTCTCAGGTTAAGTCTGAAGATATGGAAAACAGAACAATCTCATCAGCTGACCAGGCTCTTCAGGGTAAGACATCTGGTGTTGTTGTAATGATGGGTTCTGCTGCTCCTGGTTCTTCACCTACAATCCGCGTACGTGGTTTCTCATCTAATGCATCATCTGACCCTCTTTATGTAGTCGATGGTCTTCGCGTGAGCTCACGTGATATTAGTGGTATCGACCCTAATACAATCGAGTCTATGGAGGTCCTCAAGGACGCTGCTTCTGCAGCTATCTATGGTGCTCAGGCTGGTAACGGTGTTGTACTCATTACTACAAAGTCAGGTAAGAAGGGTACAGCAAAGGTTAACTATGAGTATCAACACACACTCCAGACTCTAGCATTTATGCCAGAGGTGACATTCGCATTTGACTATATTACTTATTATACAGAGAAGAGCGGATCTACATTCACAGACCTTCTCGCAGCAAACTGGGACGGCAAGACAGACACAGACTGGGTTAAGGAGTCATTCGAGACTTCACATATGAACCGTCACTCTGTAACATTTAACGGTGCAAACGATAGAGGTAAGTTCTTCCTTTCTGGATCATATCTTCAGAATGATGGTATCCTTAAGGGTGATAAGGATTCTTTCAACCGTCTTACTTTCACATTCAACGGTGAATACAAGTTCAATGACTGGATGACAGTAGTGAGCAACGTATCTATGGACCGTTCAAAGACTCTCAACGCTCAGCAGGAAGGTACACTCTTCGGAGGTTTCTCTTCAGCTGTTCTTATGACTGACCCTCTTACTCCAGTATACGGCCTTACACCATACATGCAGTCACTTCTTGACCAGGGATGGCCTTTGCTTGGTGACGAGAACGGATACTATGCGACATCAGAGTTCTTCGGTTCTCAGAACGCTCATCCTCTTGTAGCTCTTAACACAAGAGACCGAGAGACAAAGAGCAACATGATGCGTGGTAACGTTTCCCTTAACCTTACTCCATTCAAGGGATTCACATTCACAAGCCGCGTCGGTTTCCGTCAGATGGCTTCTATGACAAGAAACGTTGCTCATAGATATATGTACAACACTCAGAAGAGTAACAATTACAATACTGTCACAAATACTGTTTCAATGATGCAGTACTACCAGTGGGAGAACTTCGCCAACTATAACTTCAAGCTTGGTCAGAATAACTTCACTGTTATGGCAGGTATGTCATTCGATGAGACTAACATGATGCCTATGTCAGCTTCTGTAAATGCAGTGATGAAGGAAGTGGACAACTACCAGTATCTTGACTATCAGACAGCTTCTTCTACAAAGACTGCAACTGGTGACGATACATTCACACGTACACTTTCTTACTATGGACGTCTCAACTGGGACTACAAGGGTAAGTATCAGGCTCAGGCATCACTTCGTGCTGATGCAGCTGACCTTTCAAGACTCTCAACTCCTGCAAGATGGGGTATCTTCCCAGCAGCTTCATTCGGTTGGGTTGTTTCTAAGGAGAACTTCATGAAGAATATTGACAAGAAGTATCTCTCTAACCTTTAGCTCCGTGCATCATGGGGTCAGTACGGTTCTATCGCAGGTTTTAACAACTACATGTGGAGATCTTCTATCGGAAACCAGGGCTTCTACAACTTCGTTGACGGTACATCTACAGGTTCATATGTAACAGGTATGATGCCTACAACACTCGGTAACCCAGACCTTACATGGGAGACTTCAGAACAGACAGACCTCGGTATCGACGTACGTCTTTTCAACGACAAGGTTACTCTTACTGCTGACTACTACTGGAAGAAGACAAAGGACCTTATCGTAAACGGAGCAACTCCTTCACTTGTAGTTGGTAACACAGCTTCTCCTATCAATGGTGGTAGCGTAATCAACCGCGGTCTTGAAATTGACCTCTCTTACAGAGGAAAGATCGGTGAGGATTTCAATTACTCTCTTAGCGGAAATATTGCAACTCTTCACAATGAGGTAACTTATGTATCTGAGTTCGTATCAGGTAAGCTTCCAGGAGCTTCAATGAATACTTACACAGAGCTTACAATGTTCGAGGCAGGTCATCCAGTATGGTACTTCAACGGTTACAAGTTCACAGGTCTTAATCCTGAGAACGGTTACCCTGAGTTCGAGGACCTCAATGGTGATGGTTCTATCTCAGCTGCAGACAAGACATACATCGGATCAGCAGTTCCAGATTTCACATATGGTCTTACATTCTCTGCAAACTGGAAGAACTTTGACCTTGTAGTATTCGGAACAGGTTCACACGGAAATAAGATCTATCAGTGGCTTTCACGTCCTGATAACCCAGGATCAAACATCCTCCAGAGCGCATTCGACAACAGATGGACTCCATCTAACCACAATGGAACATATCCAGCTGCTAATACTCCTAATGACCTCCTTGCTAATTATACATTCTCAAGTGCTAACGTAAAGAA
>JAKSJT010000138.1 GCA_024402125.1 Bacteroidales bacterium | reverse complement strand
GACTGCAGAGAGGATAATGCAAATGCGGTCTACGGGGGTGGAGAACCCTTGGAAAGAGGAAAGGACTGGACTTGGGAGAAAGAGCATATCATTATCTCACCGAAGGTCCTGAAGGGAGGATTCAACGAAGTGATGGTGGACTTCATCGCATCCGATCAGAGTTTCAACAGAAACGATGAGTACCTCTATACTCTGGTTGTGCCGGAGAGATCCAGAACCATCTATCCATGCTTTGACCAGCCGGATATGAAGGCTAGTTTCAGCCTCAGGCTGGAGGTCCCATCGGATTGGGTGGCAGTGTCTGCTGCTCCACTAATAGATCAGGTGGAACGTGGCGACAGAAAGTTCCTGATGTTTGATAATACTCTTCCTGTAAGCACATATCTGTTCTCATTTGTTGCAGGAAAGTGGCAGAACTCTTCATATTCTGACAATGGAAGAATATACACTGCGTACTATAGGGAAACGGATCCGGACAAGCTGGCTCAGCTTCCGGATATCTTCACTCAGGTGACTTCATCTGTCAGGTGGATGGAAGAGTATACAGGCATAGACCTGCCATTCCCAAAATATGACTTTGTCATTATTCCAGGATTCCAGTACGGTGGAATGGAGCATATCGGTGCGATCCAGTTTAATGAAAACACCATGTTCCTCGGTAAGAATCCTACCGTAGATGAGAAGTACAAGAGAATTGAGCTGATTGCCCATGAGACATCTCACCTCTGGTTTGGTGATATGGTAACCATGGAGTGGTTTGATGATGTATGGACAAAGGAAGTGTATGCGAACTATTTCGCTGCGCAGATAGCCCAGCCTCTTTTCCCGGAGATCAACCACTCTCTTAACTGGCTCAAGTCTCTTACCGCACCTGCTATCTCCCAGGACAGGACTCCAGGCACAACATCAGTGCAGCAGGATCTCCCGAACCTTGGAAGTGCAGGTCTGGTGTATAACAATATAGTATATGACAAGGCCCCTGTTGTGATGCAGAAGCTGGTTGCACTTATGGGTGAAGGTGCCTTCCATGAAGGAATGAAGGAGTATCTTAAAACCTATGCATATTCCAACGCAACATGGGATCAGCTGGTTGAGATCCTTGACAGAAAGACTCCAGTTGATATCAAGGGATTCAGTCAGGTGTGGGTTCATGAAAAGGGAATGCCGGACGTCTTCTTCAAAAAGGAAGGTAAGACTCTTACGGTTTCCCAGAGGGATCCGCTTTCAAGAGGACTTCTCTGGCCACAGAGCTTTGAGATAGAGGTTCTTCCGTCACTAAAGAGAATTCCAGTTACTATGACTCAGGGATTAGAAGATGTGACAATTGAACTTCCGGCTGAGGACTGCATTATCCTTCCTGGCGTTGATGGAATGGCCTACGGAAGACTGTTCCCAGATGATGAGGACTTAAGGTTTATCATTGGCAACTGGAATAAACAGACAGATCCGATTGCACGTCAGAGTCTTCTTATGACACTTTGGGAGAACTACCTCGCCGGTAGAATCCCAGTGCAGGAATTCATGGATATGGTGCTTGTCGCTCTAAGTGAAGAGAAGGACGAGCTTACAGCTTCTACAATGATAGGATATCTAGGAACTCTTCTTCAGGATAGTTCCGAACAGAGTAGAATTTCGGCAGAGAAGGTTCTTCTGATGCTGAGCAGCACTCATCCGTTGGCATCCTCAAGACTCCAGATTCTTCGCTCACTTATCTCCAATGCATCTTCAAGGGAAGTTGTAGGGGTACTTTATGATATGTGGGACAAAGAGTCTGAGAAGACCCTGTCAGTCAATGATTACATGACAATGTCATATGAACTGGCAGTGAGATATCCGGAAAAGGCAGAATCCATCCTTCAAAAGCAGCGTAGCCGCATTGACGGATCTGATTCAAAGGCAGTATTCAATCAGGACAGGCTTCTTCAGTTTGACTTCATTTCCAGATCGGCTATGCCATCTGGAGATGAACTGGATAAGGTGTTCGATTCATTGCTTACCCCGGAGGGCAGAAGAATGGAGCCATGGGCAGCTTCCGTCCTTAGATACCTCATGCATCCTCAAAGAGGAGACTACGGGGTCAAGTACATCAGGCCAGCTTTGGATGCTCTTAAGGACGTACAGAGAACGGGCGATATATTCTTCCCTGGAAACTGGTGTAACGCTTTACTGTCAAACTGTACAAGCCAGAAGGCTTTGGACGAGGTTACAAGATTCCTTGAGGATAACCCTGATTATCCTCAGCTCCTGAAGAATAAGATACTGCTTTCAGTGTATACTCTTTATAGAGTCAATGGACTACTTGTCGGTATCAGCTGATTTGGATTTGCTCTTCCTGTTTTGCTGAGCGGCCATGCGACCTGCCTTTGTTGTGATGACTATCACTCCGCCAGCTCCTCTCATTCCGTACCAGGCAGCACTGCCATCCTTAAGGACATCTACAGAATAGATGTCGTTAGGGTTGATTGTGCTTATATCCTCGGTTTCACTACCGTCTACAACAAACATTGGTTCAAGAAGCTCGCCGACTCTAGTCACTGCTCCACGAATGCTGATTTGTCCGGAAGGGGATACCTGTACACCAGGAACTCTTCCGACAAGGTAATCGTAGATGTTTTTGTATGAGGTGATTTCCTTGCCGGGCTTTATTTTATTGATAGAGTGAGTATTTTCGCTCTGGTCTATAGTGCCATATCCCGTCTCATATCCGTCATCATCCGTGTCGGAAGGAACATAGCTTGCTGTTCCACATGCTGAAAGTAATGCTGTGGCTGTGAATGCTATTGCAATGAGTCTAAGTGTCTTTTCCATGATAGTGCTTTTTTGGGTGGTCTATGAATTAAACGATGGGAACTCCAGAATACTTCCTCAAAGATAGTAATAATTGTGCCAATAGTGACTATGCTATAATTACTTAGGAAAAGCAATTTTTGCTGGTGGAGATAAAATAGATTTGTCAAACAGGTTAAAAGTAGCTACCTTTAAAGATGGAGATTCTACCTTTGGGTGGTGCTTCATTTAAACCAACCCCGAAGATCGCATTAATTATGAAAAAGTACACACATGCTTGGCTTGCCATGATGGCAATGAAAAGAATCGAGAAGGCAACTATTACAGAGCGTCAGAAGGATGATGCTAAGGCCCTGGTCAAATGGTTCAAGGACTATAGGGACTTTGTAATCTCTGGTGCATGGTACCCTGATGATGTTATCAAGGATATGGGAACAAGCCATATTGTGAAGTATGTCAACACACCGGAGTCCAAGGACTTGTCATTCAGATCAATGCCAGCGACTTTGAGACTTTATCAGGAAGGAAAAGACGATCCTAGGAAGAGTATTCCGTTCTCTATCAAGGGCGGTAACCTTTGCGACAGGTGTGAGGCTTTGACAGAGTCGCTGATTGACTCATTCAAGATTCTGGATAGTGAGCCGTCAGGATCACCGATCACTCCATCAAGCAATCATATTGCGATGAGGTTCTTCATGCTGTCTCATTATATCGCTGATTGTCATATGCCACTTCATTGTGACGGAAGATCATTCTACAAGGATAACCAGGTGCACGGATTCATTGAGGAGCAGTGGGACAAGCAGGTTGCTGAATCATACTACATAGATGATGACAACGAGCGTTTCTTCTATGACCCGGAGGGATACCCTCTTCCAAAGGAGAAGACTCCACTTATCGAGTATGTGGAGAAGGAACTTGTTAACCGCAAGTTCATCTGGGAGTGGTTCGGTAAGGACTGGGACTACAGCTGCAAGAACACATGGGATTACATGAGCGGAATCTCCCAGTACTCATATCTTATGGCTTATAAGCTGATTCCACCATTTGATGACCCTAAGAACATCTCAACTGCGAAGTACATGGAGACAGAGGCGTACAAGGAGCACTTTGAGGAGTACAGTAAGATTATCCTTGCAGATGCAGTAGAGAGCATCGCAAAGATCTGGCTTCATGCATGGGTAAGGTACAGAGACTGGGCTAGAGGCTGCGAGATTGCAGCTCTTGCTAAGGATGTCAGGGACATTACCTCAAAGATCAATGAAACAAATAAGCTGATAGGTAGTCTACCAAAGAAGATAGATACGCTTTCAACCCGCAAGGAGAAGTACGAGGCAACTCTTAATGAAAAGATTGCTGCACTCGATAAGGCAAAGACAGCGGGAAAAGATACTACAAAAGCAAAGGATGCTGTCGCAAAGGCTCAGGAGTCATTCGATAAGGTGAAAGAACAGCTGGCTTCAGCACAGGCGGACTATGCTAATGCAGTTGCTGCAATCCCTTCATTGGAAGCTCTTCTTCAGGCTGCGACCATAAAGCATGACAGTACTGAGAATCTCTATAAGAAATACAATGACCAGAATTCAGGTATTTAACTGCTATGAGCGTCAATATCCTAGAGTATGACATATTCCCTGGAGTGAAGGCCTTCTCAACAATGAGAGGGTCCGATCTTCCATATAATGTGGTTCAGCCTCATCAGACACATTCCCTGAATGTGGCGGTTGTCACTGATCCATCTACTACAAGGGAAGATCTGGAAGCTATTGATGCTCTTATAACCAATGTCCCTGGTCTTGCAATCGGAGTCAGAACTGCAGACTGTATACCTGTTCTTCTGTTCGACAGAAGGAAAAAGGTTGTCGCAGCGATCCATGCAGGGTGGAGGGGAACCGTTGGCAGAATATCTGCTCTTACAATCAGAAAGATGATTGATGAGTTTGGTGTAGACCCGAAGGACATATATGCACAGATAGGCCCTGGAATAGGTTTCGAATCTTTTCAGATAGGGGAGGAAGTTGTTCAGCAGTTCAGCGATGCAGGATTCCCGATGGACAGAATCTATAGACATATCTGTGATAAGGTTGAGGGGGATATGTCAACGGGAGACCATATCGACCTTTGGGAAGCCAACAAGTACATTCTGGAGGATTCGGGAGTGCTGCCAGGCAATATTCAGACTGCTGGAATCTGCACTTATCAGAGAAACGACCTTTTTTACTCAGCCAGAAGGGAGACAATCAAGTGCGGCAGAATCATCTCATCAATCATGATTGATCCTCGTCCTATCTGGGAGCAGATGACATCAGGAGAAGAGTATGACGGGTCTGACCCACACCTTCTGGATATCCTGAATAAGACTAGGGAAGTGGTCAGGGACTATAACGACCTTAGGCCTAATGACAACAATGGAAAGGATGCAATCCTTTCTAAACTACTCGGAAAGAAGGGACAGAACTGTATTATCAATCAGCCGTTCTATTGTGACTATGGAGTGAACATAGAAGTTGGTGAGAACTTCTTTGCGAACTATAATTTTACAGTCCTTGATGAGGCTAAAGTAAAAATTGGAGACAATGCGTTCATTGCCTCCAATGTAAGTATCTATACTGCCGGTCATCCTCTTAGTGTCAGAAAACGTAATGCACTTATCCAGTATGCAAAGAGTGTCACTATTGGGAACAATGTATGGATAGGTGGTGATGTTACTATTGTTCCTGGTGTCACCATCGGGAACAATGTCACCATAGGTGCAGGTAGTGTAGTCACCAAGGATGTTCCTGATAATGTCGTCGTTGCAGGTAATCCGGCCAGAGTTATAAGAAGTATTCCTGAGGAATAATCTTCTAGAAGTGGAAACAAGCTGTCGCCATGATGGCTTTAAGGCGTCTTGTCCCTGTCATTTGGTATTCAGGGTACTGGATCATTACATTAGGAAGACCAATCTCTGCCTCTACTCCAAATCTCCAGTGTTTTCTGACATCAAATGAGATGCTTGGCTGAATGCCATAGTCGAATGAACCGATTTCGGATTTGTTGTTGAGGGGATCGTTTGGATCAGCATCAATATAGTATGTCTCATCTCCTAGAATCCAGCTGAAGTATGGACCTACGCCAATGTTGACTCCATTCTTATGGAATCTTGGTGCAACGGAAAAGGTGGCCATTTCGAAGATATCGTAGTCTCCTCCAACCATTCCGAAATAGAAGATGTACTCATTAAGAATCTGATGTCCGATTGACGGCATGATTGACCACGACGGTGTGATGGCGATATCAAGTCCATATGATAGTTTAGTAGCTAAACCTGCGTCTCCGCTGTTGGACCCTGATACTCCTATGCCTAGCTGGATATTGTTATCAAGTCTCTTTGTCTGGGCACTGGCAAGAGAACAGATGGATACTGTGACTAATGAAATAACCACAGCTTTAATAAGATGACTGCTTCTCATAGTATTGTCTATTTAATCCTGGTTAGTTCTCGTTCTGTATTGCTCTTCAAGTTCTTAAGGAGCATTGTCTTTCCCGAAATGTTTCCGCTATAGTTGTATCCATTGGATGAATCTACTGGAACTGAGAGATAGAAGGAAGTCTTGTCCTTGTTCCATGTGGCATCACATAGTATCATATTGGCGGCATACATCCCGGCAACGCTAGTCATTATCTGTGCCGTGGATATGTCACTGGAAAAGATGACCTGCATGGTGCCAATGTGGTCTTCATACTCTTTTGTTGTATTGTTGAGCATCTGAATAGGGTACTCACAGGCCCAGATAGAATCAGCGTAGCGCTGTTCCTTGCTGCATGATACGGCAAGAAATGACAGGAGTAGAACTCCTAGGAAGAAACTTTTTCTCATGGTATAACTTAAAGTTGATTAGTCAAGGACTTTAACACTGTGGCCTTCTTTCGGGATCAATTCCTCATCTCCAGGGTTAATGATATAGTAATCACCAACCTCATTGACCTTGATTCCTAAGAATTCACCAGTAGCATTGTCAACAATAACTTCCACGATCTTTTCCTGAATATCCGCTGCTTTTGTGTCGGATTCTAAAGCTTCTGCCTCTTTTGTCACTGAAGAGGTTGAGGTAGATGAACCATTCTCAACTTTCTTACCTCCTGAGCAAGATGCCAGGCAAAGTCCAAGCATCAGACAGATAGCAATATGTGTAATACGAGTCAACATGACTTCAAAAATAACAAATAATCTAGGAAGATGACTTCTAAAAGCGATTGTTTGCGTCTAAAACGCTCCATGAAAGAAAATACTTCCTGACAAAACAAAAGAAGAAGCAGATTTCTCCGCTTCTTCCTTGTATCTCTATTGAGTGCTGTTAGTTCATCTGCTCTGCCAGGACCTTTTCGAGCTTGTCTCTAGGGATTTGACCATCAAGGCAGATAAATGTGATTTCGCTGCCGTCTTCAACAAACATTACGAGGTTGTTGACAGTTTTCTCATTGCCGACTGTGTAGATCCTTACAGTCTCACCGCTATCCTTTGCCTCCATGAGAAGGTCATAGTCACCCTTTGCTGTGAGCTTCTTGACATCGTCCTTGAGTCCTTTGTTCACTGTAGGGTTCTCAGAGTTCAGGAGTTAGATTTCTTTCAATGTCTGGATGATATCGCTGAGGTTGACATTTGAATCACCTGCATTGATTAATCCCATGATATTATTTACCATTGAATTAT
>JAKSJT010000137.1 GCA_024402125.1 Bacteroidales bacterium | reverse complement strand
CTATCGCAGTAATATATTCCCGATGTCCATAATCATTAATATCTCGTACTAGAAAGAAGATCTCATTAATCTTCTCGATTAATTGATATTCTTTAGGAAGGACTATGTTTCCATATTTATTGATGATTCCGAATATTTGATTCTCGCATGCTGACATTCGGCGATCAGATATTTTGTATATATAGTCATTGAGCCGTTCAATTTCTCGAAAACATGGTGTATCCTCTGACGGTGGTTGGCCAGGGACAAACAGATGAAATGAGCGAAAGCTTTCAGACATGAATCGCTAGACAATAATAGATCTCTTAAAAGAAAGCTTATTATCACGTATGCATATGGACTCACTATATGGCTCGTAATATACATTCTCTTGCGGATATGCAATGTAATTGCCATTATTGTCTAGAACAAATGATTCTGTTCGGTTGACAAAGATCATGTCCTCATTTGCAAATACGACACCTTTCTCCATTGGTAATATAGAATTGTTATTCGAATCAACAATTCCGGAGAATAGGACATTGTCCTTTCTCCATGTTACGATATACCAATTATTAAAGATCCTTGTAACAGAATCATAAATACCAATGTCCAGAGATGCTGGTATGCTACTATTTGTGTCGCAATTATTCATTAACCATTGTATTACATTTGTCCAATATGATGGCGGAGTATTTGATTAGTTGATGGAGATAGTCTTAACTGCAAATAGTAATGAAATAAGTTTTGACAATCATCTATCAATAAGCTGAATCAAATAGAAGGAAATACGAATCCAATGGTCTAATATACTGATTTTCTTCGGTAATCACTTTGCGGTACTGAAAAATATTGCTACTGGATTTTTGAGTAATGTGAGCTCATGATCGATATTTGACTATGTTTACTTAACAGCAGCAATTGGAACAATGAATCCCATAGTGCGTCCTGCACCTGCAGATACCAAACCGATAACCTCCAGATCACCGTTGGCTTTGGTCCGGAAAACTGGTCCTCCTGAATTGCCTTGCTCATAATTGGTGTCAGTTGTTAGAATGACACCCTTCTGGAGACCAGGAGCTGCCACAATACCGCTGCCAAGGATAGGGTTGATGTCATTTTCCGAATTTGCACCGATACCGAGAGGGAATCCCAGAACCACCAGTTTCGCGCCACGTGCAAGCGTCGTGCTTGCCGCATCGTTGTGCATCAGACCTGAACTGCGGCCTGTACGGAAGTATGCATAATCTGTGTTGTCCACTTCAGCTAATACTAATTTTGCTCCTTTGTCTGTCAGGCTGGCCTTGTCGTTTCTTCTGTTGATGATACATTGGGCACTTGTGAACTCAATACGAGTTCCATTGGAAGATATGGCTACAAACTTAGCGACCACCTTTCCACCATTGTTTGCGATGATGTTCAAAGCTACCATGCCGTTATCAACTTCGCCGCCACCGGCAGGGAATGACCAGGCTTCAACCACATGCCTTGCAGTAACGAACCTACCATCTGCGAGCAAGAATCCTGTTCCTGTCCATGAAGGCATATCGCCTTGACTGGAGCCACAATTCTTATGCTGACATTTTCCGTCAGGATATGTTATATCAAAACCAACGGCTTGGATGAAGAATACATGCGGTATACTCTTTTCTATAGGATCAATACCAGGTGCGTTGTTTGCATTTACGGATTCTGACTTAGGCGTAGCAGTAGAATTTATTGGAGTTACGGGGTGGCTGCTTCTCTTTTTATAGTCTGATAATGAGGTATCATCCCAGTGGGACATCAAATCCTGTACAATTTCTTTCTCGGTCAGTCCCCATTTCTTTAATGGAGATATATCTGTTATTGCATTACAATCACTGATGATTCCGAATGCCCACCAAATACTTTTTGGTGATTTACCCCAATACTGTAATGCAGATATGTTAGTCAATGATGAACAATGGGCAAACATATGTTTTATACTTGTGGCTTTAGACAAATCCCATCTTGATAACGGAGAGATATCTTTCAATGACTTACAATCAGCAAACATCCATTCCATACTACTCACGTTTGACACATCCCACTTTACTAGAGGAGATATATCATCTAGTGAAAAACAATTATGGAAACAATTATCCATTGTCTTTACTGAAGATATATTCCACTCGCTAAGAAAAGAAATGTCTTTCAGTTTGAAACAGTTTAAAAACATATCCTTCATGCTTGAAACAGCAATATTCTGTGGGGCTTCACATATTACAGTTTCAAGATCGTAACATCCTTGGAATGCACCTTCAGCTATACTTGTTACAGAACTAGGGATAAATATTACTCTTTTGAATTTACTATTATTCTGTAATTGATCAGAAATTTCTTTAGTGCCTTCTCCAACAAAGAATGTATTCGTTCTGAGGTATACATTATATTTTAACTCCAATTCAGTGATTCGTACACACCTTAAATATAATGGAGATCCGGATTTTGCTGCTTTTCGATACCATTCTAATGCTGTAGTTTTATTCTTTTCAACGTCCCATCCATGATAGTAATATTCGCCAATCAAAAAGCATGCTTTTGCATTTCCCTTTTCTGCTGATTTTTGAATCCAGTAAAAAGCTTCTCCATCATCATCAATGGCATCACTTTTTTCAGTCCAAAATGGGAGTTCGAAAAGATCATAGTCTTCATCATCTCCTTCCATCTCATCTTCGTTCGTGTCTATTGCATATGTATATATCCGAATCAACCATTCAAGTGCTTTGTCATTCCCGGCTCCAGCTGATCTTTTGAAGCATTCCATTGCTTCTCTTATGTTATCTTCTATCAAAGATTCACCTAAAACATATTGACCTTCAGCATCATTTGGCGATGGATTCTTCTTTATCGCACAGATTTTTATTGCAGTTTCTGAAGGTGTACCATCAGTATTAAAGTATTTCTCAATGCGTCCATTGATTTTATCCTTAAAATCATGATCCCATTCTTTAGCAGAATCCAGAGCTTTTTTATACCATTCTAACGCTACATCAAAACCGCCTCTTTCAACTGAATACTCCGCCAGCATAAACATTGAATCGGGATTGCCATGTTCTGCAGCCTTTTTATACCATTCAATTGCAATATCTACATCCTTTTCAACACCTTCTCCGAGACGGTAACATTCTCCTATCTCATAGCCGCAAGAGTAACCATTACCTAACTCAATAGCTTTTTTGAGCCACTTTACTGCTTCTGCCTTGTTTACATCGACGCCCCTGCCATAATAATACGCACAACCCAATGCACACGACGCGTTGTCGCTTCCTTCTTCTGCGGCGATCATGTAGTATTCTACGGCCTTTTTTTTGTCCTCTTCAACACCCAATCCATAACTATAGCATATGGCAAGTTGATATCCAGCCTCTTTGACATACCCATTGTCGAAGGCTTTTCTATATAGTTCTACAGCTTTGTTTTCATCTTCTTCTATTCCTGCTCCTACTCTATAACAAGTGCCAAGAGCAACCATGGATTTTAGATTTCCATTGTCGACGTCATGTTTATACGAAGCAAAGGCTTTGGAATACCATTGTTCTGATTTTATGGAATTTTTATGAACGCCTTCTCCATACTCATACATAACCCCTAAATAGTATTGGGCATCAGCATTTCCAGTTTTTGCTGATTCCATAAAATATTCAAAGGCTTTGCGACAATTAGGGTCATCTGCGCCCTTCTCACCTTTCTTGTAATATTCTAGACCTTCCTGAAACATCTGCTCTGCTTGCATATGAGATAGAACCTCTATCTGATCAGAGGTAGAAACAGGCAATTTTGTACCGCAACCGACACAAAATTTCTGTCCTTCCCTATATTCTGTGCCACAGTTAGTGCAGAAACTAGGTTTCAGTTCCAATTTGCCACCACATTCTGGGCAGAAATTCATGTTGTCTGGGTATGTCTTATTACAAATCTTGCAGGACTTCATATTCTAGAGTTTGTGTTGTTTATTGTATCTGAATCAGTCATGCACTGAGCTCGTACAGGCAGAAACTATTAATAATATATCTAATGATGACGCGCTGGATGACAAATCGTAACCTATTTTTTATCTAAAGATAATATTATTTCTTCCGTATGCTTATTGCCCGGGCGAAAAAATTTATGGCTACAACTAATTATTTTTCGAAAATAAGCTATCCTGCATAGATTAGTTGATTCAAAACAAAAATCTACGTTTTTTACCTGCAACGACCAAAATTGATCGATAAATACTCTTTTGAAATATCTATCAATGGTATTGATTCAAAAAGACATGGTCATTGTCATTATGGTCAAATCATTATCAAGATCTATTCACATTGAATCTGCATCCTCTTCAGCCATTCAATGAAAGCCACTGCCCTATGGTCAGTCTTTATTGCTGAGGGTGTGACTACTGAAGTCAGTACAAGGCCGTCCAATGATCGGCACCGGCTAAGAGCGACATAGACCTGCCCTGCAGTAAATGAATCCCCAATGTCGGCCATCACTCTCTCAAAGGTCAGTCTCTGGCTCTTATGAACAGTAACAGCCCATGCCAATCGCAGAGGAAACTGCTTGAATGTACCTATGATTTCTTCCTCAATGCACTGTTTACTGATATTCCAGTTGTATCGGACATTGTTCCATTCTTCACGACTGATTGCAATCTCTTCTGGCATATCATCATCATACTCAACAGATACGGTCACGGTATCCTCCTTCAAATAGGCCACCGTTCCTATCTTTCCGTTGAAATATCTTTTCTCCTTGTCATTTCGGAGGAAGATGACCTGGGCACCTGGTCTGAGTCTAAGCTCGAAGTCAGCAGGATAATCCTTTTCAGAGAATTCTCCTGTGACAACTGCAGTGTAGACTGTCTCCGGAGCATCAATCTCATTCAGATTCTCCTCATTGATTGCATCAACGGTAGCATTGGTGGTGGCAAGAACAATGTACCTCTCCCCTTTCGGTGGAACAAACGATGGTTTTGTGATGCTCTTGAGGAGCCTGAAGTCAGAATCAGTCACAAGGTTCTCCCTCACCCTGTTGAGAAGGTCAATGAAGACTCGGTCACTCTGACGGTATATCTTCTGCATCTCGATATATCCAAGACGCATTCTCTTAATGATCTGCGCACTGAAGAAGAACTCGCTCTTATAAAATCGGTACAGGATGTTCGCCTCATCTCCAGTCACAACAGGTGGCAGTTGGAACACATCACCGATGAAGATCATCTGGACACCTCCGAACGGAGACTTATCATCATCACGAAAAGCCTTAAGCAGTTTGTCCACAGCATCGAGTATATCTGCTCGGACCATGGAAACCTCATCTATGACAATCATCCGTAGATTGCGTATGATTTGCTTCTTTTCATGGCTATACCTGAATGACTCATATACGGATGTATGGTTTTCTTCTCCACGTTCATTATATGATGTGATATGGGTGCTGAGTCTGGGATCATTAGGGGTGAATACAGAGGGAGGAATCTGGAAAAACGAGTGTATAGTTTGCCCACCTGCGTTGATAGCAGCAACACCAGTTGGAGCCAGAACAACCATCTCCTTGTTGCAAACCTTCTGAAGGTATTTTAGGAATGTGGTCTTGCCCGTTCCTGCCTTTCCTGTAAGAAAGAACGAGTCACTGGTGTTCATTGCCCGGTCAAGCGCCTTCATGAACTCCGGATTGTTCGTATCCAGAGCAATATCATCTAATCTAGTATCTTTCATATTGAACTCTATGGCAAATTATATGTCTGTTCATCTCTTATGGTCCAGCTACAGCAGTTAAAGCATCCTCCATGAATAACAAGGTCACTTGCATCTACCTGCTCGATACTTCCGGCATATTCAGGCATGAGTCGGGATATCTGTTCAAGTGCTTGAGAATCCTCCGGAATTCCGAAAGAAGGGATGATCAGAACCTGCTCAGTCTGCAGCCAGTTGATATAGGCCCAGCTGTACTTGTGAACCTTTCCCGAATTGAACTCCAGTTCCTCTACCTTCTCGAAATGTGCCTCCAACGCTCTTCTGAACCTGACAGCCATCTTGGTGTCGAAGTCGGCATAGTTAGTCATAAGCACCCTGTCATTCCCGATGTAGCGGCATATTCCGTCTGAATGTCCGAACTCCTCGTTTGAATCCCATGGCAGGACAACCATATGTGCTCCGACAGTTCTCTCAAAGTGGTCAATGAACCAGGACAGATCAACACCCGGATTCTCCTCGAAGACCTTGCTAGTCATAATGACCCTGCCATCTGCCTTCACTACATTGCCACCATCCAAAACGACCGATGCGAGTGACGAGTCACATCTTAACCCGTTCATACGACAGACGAGTTCCGTATCTGTAATCGTTGCCTTGTCCCTTTCATTTCTTAGGAGGTAGTCAGGATAATACCTGTATCCTGCGAGCTTTCCTGGATATATCTGAAGAGGCATATAGTCACGGCACCATATGTCTCTGGTGCCACTGAGGAGCGACCATGTAACGCCATGTATATCGAGGGCAGATGTCAGCCCATGGAAAGTCTTGGGACAACAGTCCCTCAGCAGGGCGGAAAAGAACACCCTGTTGCACTGGTAATCTTGAATCATATGTTAAAGGATTATGCTATTTCTTGACGATTGAAGCAGACCATTTTCGGGTACATGGCACATATTCTATTTTGCCATTCTCCCCTATCATCTCGATCTTCTTACCGTTCTCGTCATACTGGCTGACATTCTTCCTTGGTTTCCAGAAGACAACGTCTACGGGATCTGAACCATCCTCCCAACTGACATTGAACCCTCCGTCAAACACTGAGAACATTGAGAAAAGAGCAGCATACATTCCTGTGGAACGACCATCTTCCTCATTGACCTTGATGTTGAATGCTTTCATGGCCTTTTCCTGATCACCACTGCAAGACTCAATTTTGAACTCGCGTATCAGGACTGATGCGCGTACCATTCCCTCATTCTCATGCTCGAACGAGAGGTATATACCGGATACATGGTTATGAAGAAATCCGGTCGGAATAAGAGGTTTTGTAGAACTAGAATTGTTACGATGATAGACTATATAGTCCTTTATTCCACCATCCTTTTCCTCGTGATAGTAGAATTCCAGGACAGTTGGATGCACTTTCACTTCCACCTTTCCGTCAGTTACCAGGAAATAGCCGGCAAGCATGCACTTAGCTATGTTCTCAAAAGATTCCGGGGCTTTTCCTACAACGAGATCTTTTCTTTCCTCTGGTGATGTGATCTTGAATGATTCTGTGAGTTCCTTTAGTGTCTTCATCGTCAATTGTTTTTGTTTCTGATGCAAAGGAAGAAAGAACGATTGACCTAGACAAAATTTTTAAGTTAATAGTTGTTAAAGTTTGCGAAATAGATATTTATCCCCTTTGGGGATATAGTACATGGACAATAATCAAATAATAATCGATATTATTTGTCAATGCATATACGAAAAACCAGAGCAACGATATCCGTTAAATGAATAAAAAATGAAGAAAATGAAGAAGAGGGTGAAAGATAATCAGTACGAAATCAGTACGATTTTGCAAAG
>JAKSJT010000136.1 GCA_024402125.1 Bacteroidales bacterium | reverse complement strand
CGGAAGTATCGGACCACTTACTCCAATTGCTGCTGAAAATGGTTCCTTCGTGATAAAGGACACTGACGGTACTCTCTATGCGGTTAGCGAAAATGATCCAATCTCAGGAGTATATTCATTCGAAAATGAAAAGCAGTCATCATTTGCTTCTGACACAGACTACTGCCCATGTTTTCTCTACAAATGGAATGATTATATCTTCACTGCAGATTACGGTAGAGGCAGTATCTCCATCTTCCCTGTAGAAGACAAAAAAGTTCAGGAAAAGATGTCTACAATCCAGTATCATGGAAGCGGTCCGTATGTCGAGAAGCAGTCCCAGTCCAGAATCCATCAGGTAAGGCAGCTTCCTGAAGGAATCTGCAATTCATTAGGAATAAAAGGGGAGTGGCTACTGGCAAGCGACCTTGGTGATGACTCTATTCATGTCCTGGAAATCGGTGGAGAGAATGTTCTTACGGACAACGAAGACCGAATAATCAAGCTTGAAGGCGGAACAGGACCAAGACATATGGAGTTCTCAGTAGAGAATAACCTGCTCTACTGTATATCCGAATTTGGCGGTAGAGTATATGTTCTTTCAATCTCCCAGAAGGATGGAAAACCATCATTTGAACTAGTTCAGACAATTCAGGCAGACCAGGCTGATGGAAGAGGTAGTGCTGACATTCACATGCACCCTAGTGGGAAATTCCTATATACATCCCACAGACTTGTCAATGATGGAATCTGCATCTTTGATGTGAACGAGAATGGACTTCTTTCCTACAAGGGATACAAGAACACTGGAATCCATCCTAGAAACTTCCAGATCACTGAGGACGGACAGTACATGCTTGTCGCATGCCGTGACTCCTATGACATTGAAGTGTTCAGCATTAACGCTGAGACAGGAGCACTATCAGAAAAACCGGTATCACTTCTTAAGTTTGAAGAAGATCAACCGGTTTGTATAGTACTCTAATCCAATTGAGAATCAGGAATTTAAGACGAGGATTATTCCTCGTCTTTTTTTAATTCCAGATGCTCAGGATGTACATTTCTGTCATACACCATGACAGAGTCCATATAATCAGCGATGACCTTACAGGTCTTTTCAGGAGCAAGAGTAAACTTACCAAGTACCTTGTCTCCGTCCATAAGAGCAACGCCCATCTTTCCAAGCTCCTTGTTGTACTTGAAAATGAGCATCTTGTCTGCCCAATCATCATCTGTAAAGCCAAGACAAAGTCCGTCCTGAGTTGAAAATATCTGATTCATATACAATTAATTAGCTTTTAAAGCTGTTTCTATCTTCTCTGCGTTATTTCCAAGAAGAACTACATGGTGATTGCCTAATGGTTCAGTAAGGAAATACTGACCGAAACCAGGGGCATCAATGTGAATCTGAGTTCTGCATAGATTATTCGCATAGCAGTTCTCAGTAAGTTCAACATCCTCGACTATGAAAGAATCAAGACCCGCACCCATCTTGAAAATAGTTGCCTTGCTTGGTTCAAACTCTCCGTGAATAGCCACTCCGATTCCAGACTCAAAATGTGTATCGTAAACATAGCTCTTAATCATGTTCAGAGGGACTGTACAGTGAGCAAATAGAAGTTGCGATCCACCGATATGCGATAGGTTCACCTGGAAGCCAGGCTGACCGCAAACTGCCTTAGCTACTGCCATAGAAAGCATTGTTGGAACATCACCCTCACATGTTGCGACATAGCCTTCTGAATTAAGAAGAGCAAGTGCCAGGCAACCAGTGTTGCTGATACGGGTAAGAAGGTCAAAGCAGCGAAGTGTAAGACCATCTAGAGAGTACTTAGCGATAAGTTTTTTAAGTGCTCCATAGACATCACAAGCTACTTGCATATCCTTCTCGGAAATAGGTCTACCAAACTTTGGTGTGTTCATCGGATTAAGGCACTTTGGAATAGAGTATCCACCTTTGTTCACTTCTTCAACAAGTTCATCGATAGAGATATCAACAAGTTCTACACCAAGCACTTCCTTAGCCTTTGCATAATCAACATCACTACTGATTAGCCAATCTGAAGGATGACCCACAACGCCTAGTCTTTTTCCTGCAAGAACGCCCTTTGAAGAGATTGTCTTATGGAAAGATTTCTTATCTGTAGCTACGCTACCGTCGAGCATAGCTGCAATTACCGAAGAAGAACCATGAAGTATCTCAGCAGGAATATTATTGTTGTTAAGATATGAAAGGATTTCCATACTTGCTGCAAGAGAATTGCTAAGGCCACTTGTCAGAAGTCTTACTTTCTTTCCTCCAGGAATAACAGGTTTTCCGGTTGAACAGAATACCTTCTTAAAGATGCCTTCTGTTCCACCTGTCCTGACATAGATCAAGTCTACATCTTCATCCAGTCCATATGTTGAAAAGTCTTCTCCCTTATAATCAAATTCAAGTCCTAGAGTATCCTGAAGACCTTTAATAAAAGGCTCAGAAAGAGTGTTTGCCTTTGCTTCCTCATGAAGCATTGAAGCGATGCTGTATAGTTTCATATGTCATTAATATTTGCACGCAAAAATACAAAAGAAAAGATGCACTCCAAAGCAAAAGAGGCAATCTGATTAATCATATTATTATTACATTTGTGGAGTCTATGACCAAGATTGCAATATATACCTGTGTAACTGGAGGGTATGACAAACTCAGCTCTCCTAAGAACCTTCCTGAGGATTTCGGATGGTTCTGTTTCACTGCATCTATAGGAGAAGAAACAAAGGCCCCAAGGGACTGCAGGGACAACATAGACATCGCAAGATGGCATAAGATGCATCCTGAGTCTGTAATTCCGAATGAATATGACTACAGCGTATGGATTGACGGAAACATCCAGATAGTGGATTCCAGATTCTATGACATCATCAGAAATCTTATAAATGACAATGTCAAATACGCAGGAATCAAGCATCCTCAAAGAGATGATGTATTCGAAGAGGCGTATAAGATCATCTGTAACGGCAAAGAGTCACTTTGCAACATGACAAGAGTAACCCGTTTCCTTAAAAGGGAAGGAATGCCTAGACACTCTGGACTAGATGAGACCAATGTTATTTTCAGAGCTCACAAATCTTCTGAGATTATTGCATTTGACAACCTCTGGTGGAATACCTATTTCAACTACCCTCACAGAGACCAGATGAGCCACCCGTACTGCATGTGGAAGACTGGACTCAGTAATACACATCTGCTTGAAGAAGGATGTGATGCCAGAACTTCGCCATTATTTGCATACACAAACCACGACCCATCGAAAGTCAAGGACTTATCATTGAAGGGCAGATACAAAGACGGCAAAAGAGCCGTGATTAAATGGATATTTAGAACTTACCTCAAATGGATGAATCTTTGGACAGACTAACTCGAATCGTTGATTTCTGCAAGGAAATCGACAAGGAGAAATTCATTGAAAGAAAGACATACCTGACTGACGGAGTCAGATTCGAGAACGATGCAGAGCATGCATGGCACATGGCAATCATGGCACTTCTATTGTCAGACAAGTCCAATGTCCCTGTAGACACGCTTAAGGTTGTCAGCATCCTCCTGGTTCACGACCTTGTCGAGGTTTACGCAGGTGATACTTTCGCTTACGATGAAGAAGGTAAGAAAACCCAGAGGCAGAGAGAACTTGCAGCAGCGGATAAACTCTTCGCAATACTCCCAGAAGACTTAGGTAAAAAGATGAGAGGGCTTTGGGATGAATTTGAAGCATGGGAAACTCCTGAAGCGAAGTTTGCCCATTCACTAGACAACTTCCAGCCTCTAATGCTGCAAAGTGCAACTAACGGAAAGTCTTGGAGCGAATGCGGAAGGAAATACAGCGAGGTTCTTCGTCGAAATGAGAAATCAGCATTGGGATCAAAAGAGCTGAGGGACTACGCCCATGAGAATCTCGTGAAACAGGAAATAGAGAAAGGTCATCTTATCGACGACATCACAAAAGCATAAAAAAATGGCTGCCGAATCTTTTCGACAGCCACTATTGTCTTATGAATAGAATCTCTTAGAAAAGAAGAGAAACGCCTACATAAAGCTGGTTAGAGTGCATTGTAGCATTGTCTGTACCACGGTTAAGCATACCGAAGTCATAACCAACCTTAACTCTTGTTACATCAAGAAGGTCAACACCGATACCACCACCAAGCTTAACATCGAAACGCTTGTAGCTATCGTTGTCATACATGTCAATTGTCTTCTCTGCAGATACACCAGCAGCATTACCTGAAAGCTTGTAAGAAGAAGCAAGACCGAAGTCAGCAGAAGGACCTGCGAAAACGAATGCCCTAACATCATTACCAAGGTTGAAACCATAGTTGAAGTGTACAGGAACTGTGATATAGTGCTCGTTCCAGTCACCCTTACCTGAAAGAAGTCCGCCAAGACCTGAAGCCGCATCGCTCTTTGTAACGAATGAATAATAGATACCAGGAGCCACGCCGAGACCACCTACAAGGTGAATATTGTAATCTACACCAACGAATGCTCCGTTAAGATTTGTTGCATCTGCCTTCTCTGTCTTGTGTGAAAGCATCTTGTAACCTGCACCAACTGAAACCTGTGCAAAAGCCTGTGATCCAATAAGCATCATAGATGCTGCAAGGATGGTTGTCAAAAATTTCTTCATAATAGATAAATATAAAGTTGTTAGTTATACTCCTTTTATTACATCAAATCCAACAAATTCTTTGCCAAAGATAGTTTTTTAAAGAAAAATTGCACCCCAATACGCCATTATGACAAACAATGAAGTAATATCGGACATTCATTAGACCACCCTACGCCTACCAAAAAAGAATAAAAATGGCTGCCGAATCTTTTCGACAGCCACTATTGTCTTATAAATAGAATCTCTTAGAAAAGAAGAGAAACGCCTACATAAAGCTGGTTAGAGTGGATTGCTGCTCCGATGTCTGTTCGACGGTTAAGCATACCGAAGTCATAACCGATCTTGACTCTAGTCACGTCAAGGAAGTCAAAACCGATACCACCACCAAGCTTAACATCATAACGCTTGTAGTTGTCGTTGTCGTACATGTTAATAGCCTTATCAGTTGATCCAAGCTTGTAAGAAGAAGCAAGGCCTAAATCAAGAGAAGGTCCAGCAAAAACGAATGCACTAATATCATTACCAAGGCTGAAACCATAGTTGAAGTGTACAGGAACTGTGAGATAGTGCTCATTCCAGTTACCCCTTGCTGAAACAAGTCCACTAAGGCCAGAAGCAGAATCACTCTTTGTAACAAATGAATAGTAGATACCAGGAGCTACGCTAAGAGCGCCTGAAAGGGGAATATTGTAATCTACACCAACAAATGCTCCGTTAAGATTTGTTGCATTTGACTTCGCTTTATGCGAAAGCATCTTGTAACCTGCACCGACTGAAACCTGTGCAAAAGCCTGTGATCCGATAAGCATCAAAGATACGGCAAGGATGGTTGTCAAAAATTTCTTCATAATAGATAAAAAGTTATTTGTTATTTTCCTTAATGACTACATAGTCAACAAAATCTTTGCTAAATATAGTATTTTTAAAGAAATATTGGAATGCAAAGCAAATTATACCAAGCAATGTAGAATCATTGGACATCGAGATAGTCATGGAACGAACACTATTGATATATAGTTTTACAACTTATCAGTACTTGTGATAAACAAATCATTTGCTATTTTTGTATAGATAGATATCATTATGGCATACAGGAAATACGATACTTGTTTTTTTGAGAGATACGCAATGCTGTCTCTTAAAACTATCCTTGGCCATAAGTTCGATGACCTAGTCAACTACGACAGACCAGATCTTCAAAGTTCAGATGGAAAGAGACTTGGAATTGAAGTCACCAGAGCCATGGATGGAGGGAAAAAGTCTGCCCAGAAGATGCTCAAGGACATGGCTGGTATAACTCCCCAGAGCGATGCCGAGAAAGCGGAGCTCCAGGAGATCATCTCGAATGGTTACGCCTATGGTCTTCAGGAAGGGAAGTATATCGGTGGGGTAGAGTTCAACTACTGGCAAACAGCTAAGCCACTTCGTGAAATAATCCAGAACAAGGTAGGAAAGGTATCCTCAGGATTCTACGGATCATTCGAAGAGTTCGGACTGTATATCTTCTGCAAGGACACCTTGTCAGAAGAGAATGTTGCCAGTGCGACTAGATACATAATGTCCCTGCAGAAGGATCTCGATGTCAAATATGACAGAATGTACCTCTGTGGCCCTAAATCACTTCATGCCTGCAACCTGGCAGACGATCTGTCATTCGAGTACAGAATATCATCTTTTGCAATTGACCAGCCGACAAGAAAGAGGTTCTTCCTTGAATCTCTAGATCTTAAAGGAGAATAGACATGTACCCAAAATTCATTCTAGTGACAGGGCCCAAGGAAGAAACGGGCACATTCCGATACGGAATGGTCTACAACCACAAAGACCTTATAATAGGTTATGAGAAAGTCCATGGCGGGGGATGGTTCCTTAAAGATGACAACAAGAAAACCATGACCTTATATGGGTATTCTGTAGACTTCGGAAAACCTAACCTTCTATTCCTTGACAGGATACCAAAAGAGCTTAAGGAATACTCATTCTGGTACACGGTTGACATAGCTCTTCCTCCTAATCCGCTTGACACATCCGCGGTCGAGTGGATATAATCAAAATCATAGTCTTATTATCAAGCCATATATGGTTCAATGTCAATGTGAAACAACATGTGACCATTAGCTAATAGTCGATTATTACTGATAAACCATTGCTAAAACTATTGCATTGTTGTCAGGGCACAAACCTCAATTAGAGCTGCACAAAAGGCATTTTTTGAAAATAAACGCATCCACTTAACAAAACAATTATTAATTTTGTTTATCACTAAGCAATTAAACTAAAAATTTTAATAACCATGGGTAGATTTCTAGATCCTCCTGCAGCCAAGCCCCTTCTTCCGAAAGAGAAGATCGACAAAGAATACAAGTCGATGAGAATGAAAGTCTTTTTAGGTTCATTCCTTGGTTACGCAGGTTATTATCTCGTTCGTAAGAATCTTTCACTTGCTGCTCCTGACATGATTGGCCAGGGTCTTCTTGACAAGGGTAAGGTAGGTATCGCAATGTCAGCTGTCTCTATCGCTTACGCATTCAGTAAGTTCATCATGGGAACAGTTTCTGACAGATCTGATGCCCGTAAGTTCCTTGTTGTCGGCCTTATCATATCAGCTCTTACAATGATCGGAGTGGGAGTTTTCCCATTCGGAGCAAACATGGCAGCCAATGCAGCAATCATCTTCGGATTCATGCTTATCGTAGGATGGCTTTCAGGAATGGGATGGCCTCCATGCGGCCGTATCATGGCACACTGGTTCTCCCAGAACGAAAGAAGTTTCAAGATGAGTCTCTGGAACACATCCCACACAATCGGTAGCGGATCACTTGGTCTTCTTGCCCTTTGGGGTGTTACAGTATTCGGAACAATGGGAATATCTGAGACCTGGAGAGCAAACTTCATTGTACCTTCAGTTGTAGCAATTCTTATTGCTGTATTCTGCTGGTGGGCTATCCGTGATACCCCTGAGTCTTGCGGTCTTCCTTCAGTCGCTGACTGGAGAAAGGATTACACTGGTGTCGGTGCGAAGAAGAAGAGCGGCGAGAAGCTTCCTTTCAAGGTTCTCTTCGT
>JAKSJT010000135.1 GCA_024402125.1 Bacteroidales bacterium | reverse complement strand
AAGAAGTCTAAGAAGGCATTCGACATGGACTTCACATACCGTATCCCAGGTTGGGTTAAGGGTGAGGCTGCTGGCTTCAAGACTGTATCTAAGTCATGGAAGAGCGGTGACACATTCACAGTAAGCCTTCCTATGGATATCGAGGTTGTTGACAATCCTGTAGAGGGTAAGTCAATCCAGAGAGGTCCTATCGTCTACACATATGCAATCCCAGCTAACTGGGAGGTTGACCCTAAGATCTACGGTAACCTTGCAGGTAAGGAGTCAGCTAACCCTGAGTTCGTAAGCTGGAAGATTACTCCATCTGGAAAGTACAACTATGCTCTTGTAGAGGACGGTCTTAAGAACCTTAAGGTTGAGTACACAGGTGCAACTGGATTCCCATTTGACCTCGACTCAGTTCCTGTTAAGATCAAGGTCCCTGTTAAGGGTGTCAAGGACTGGTCTATCGTTGATGAAAGATACACTCCAGCTCTTCCTAAGACAGTTGAGACAGAGTCTAACCAGGTGAGCTACATTGAGCTCGTTCCTTACGGAAGCTCAACAATCCGTCTTACTATCTTCCCTACAGTGGAGAAGTAGTTTATTAGGAGATTATGAACCGCAAATAATAAAATCACACTAATATGAAACTTTCAAAGATTACAATTTTGGCATCTGCCCTCGCTCTTATGCTTGGCGGTTTCTCCGCTAAGGCTGAAAGCGTAGATCCTGTTGCTAATCCAAAGGCACAGGTTGTAGTAGGCAATGCTCGCTTCACAGTCCTGACCGACAGACTTATCCGTATGGAGTGGGCTGCTAACGGCAAGTTCGAGGACAATGCGACTCTTGCTATTGTCAACAGAAACCTCCCAGTTCCTGCTTTCACAACAACAAAGACAGGTAATGGTGTTCAGATCAAGACTTCTGCAGTTACACTTAAGTATGACGGCAGCGGCAAGTTCACAGAGTCTAACCTCAGCGTATCTTTCAAGCTTAACGGAAAGACAGTGACATGGAAGCCTGGTATGGATGATTCTGCTAACCTTATGGGTACAGCTAGAACTCTTGACCAGTGTACAGGTCCAGACCATATCAACAATAATGACCCAATGGAGACAGGTGTAGTTTCTAGAGACGGTTGGGCAATCGTTGATGAGTCACAGAGACATCTCCTCGTTCCTGACAACTCAGACTGGAAGCAGTGGGTTGCAGTTCGTCCAGAGGGTGACGTTCAGGACCTCTATATCTTTGCTTATGGTCATAACTACACAGACGCTATCGCAGACTTCACAAAGGTTGCTGGAAAGATTCCTATGCCTCCTAAGTATGTCTTCGGTTACTGGTGGAGCCGCTACAAGGCTTACTCACAGCAGGAGTTCCTTGACCTCGCTAACGAGTTCCGTTCTAGAAACCTTCCTATCGACGTAATGGTTATCGATATGGACTGGCACCAGACATACCAGCAGAGCTCAAGAGTATACCGTCGTGACGAGTTCGGCCAGAACATCGGTTGGACAGGTTATTCATGGAACCGTGACCTCTTCCCAGATCCATCAGGATTCCTTAACGAGCTTCATTCAATGAACCTTAAGACATCCCTTAACCTTCACCCAGCATCAGGAGTTCTTCAGAGAGAGGACGCATACGAGTCATTCGTAGCTGATTATCTTTCTAGAACAAATGACTACGATGGTCCAGAGGGATATATCTACAAGGGTGGTGAGCTTATCACACCAGCTTCTTCAACTCCTGCAAGAGGAAACCGTCCTGCACAGCAGACTCCAGCTCAGTACGCTAAGGCAGGTTACCACGCATCTGTTCCTTTCAGAATCGATCAGGTAGCTTGGGCTGACGCTTACTTCAATTCAGTTCTCGGTCCTCTCGAGAAGCAGGGTATCGACTTCTGGTGGCTTGACTGGCAGCAGTTCAAGGAGAGCAAGTATGTTCCAGGTCTTAGCAACACATTCTGGCTCAACCACACATTCTTCAATGAGAAGGTTAAGCGTAACGCAGGCAAGGCAGCAGCAGACGCTCAGAGACCTCTTATCTATCACAGATGGGGTGGACTCGGCTCACACCGTTATCAGCTTGGTTTCTCAGGTGATACACACATCAAGTGGGAAGTTCTCGGTTATCTTCCATACTTCACAGCAACTGCAGCTAACGTAGGTTACGGTTATTGGGGACATGACCTTGGTGGTCATATGCAGAACGGTAACGCTCCTACAGACCCTGAGCTTTACCTCAGATGGCTCCAGTACGGTGTATTCTCACCACTTTTCAAGACTCACTGTACTTCTAACGACATCATCGAGAGAAGATTCTGGGTATTCGAGGATCACTATCAGTACATGAAGGAGGCTCTCGAGCTCCGTTACTCTCTTACTCCATATATCTATGATGCAGCTCGTCAGGCATATGACACAGGTGTTTCACTCTGCCGTCCTATGTACTATACATATCCTGAACTCGAGAACGCATACTCTTATAAGGAGCAGTATATGTTCGGTGATAACATCCTTGCTGCTACAATCTGCCAGCCACTTGATCCTGCTACAGGAAAGGCTGAGAGAAAGGTATGGCTTCCAGCTGGTACAAGCTGGTATGACATGGCTCACAATGAGCTCGTAAAGGGTGGTGTAGAGAAGAACTTCTACTACACAATCTCTGAGAACGCTTGGTTCGTTAAGGCTGGTTCAATCATTCCTCTCGCAGCAGAGGGTATCCAGAACCTACAGGAGAAGAACAACGCACTCCGTATCTTCATCGCTCCAGGTGCAGGTAAGAGCACTTACACACACTATGAGGATGATGAGGTAAGCCAGGCATACTCTACAGACTATGCTACAACAGTTATCACAAAGACTTCTACATCTTCTGCATGTACAGTTAACATCGCAGCTCGTAAGGGTTCTTACAGGGGAATGGATTCACAGAGAGATCTTACAATCGTTCTCGGTGGTCTTTCTAAGAAGCCAGCTTCTGCTACAATGGCAGGAAAGGCTCTTGAGGTAGCATACGACAAGGATACAAAGCAGGCTTGCATCAAGCTCCCAGTAATGAACGCTTCTGAGGCTGCTACAGTATCTATCAAGTACTAATTCTGAATTGAAATACAATTATTTCTTTTACTATGAGAAATAAAATTGTGTTGTTGTTATATGTGGTGCTTCTGTCTGGTCCGCTTGCATTCGCTCAGAAGACTGTGACATATCCTGTTCCTGAAGGCATGACCCTCAGTGAGGATTTCACAGCTGTGATCAATGGATCAAAGGCTGATGTTGAGTGCATTGGACCGGGCGGAATGGAAAACCTTAACGTGATCAATTTCTCATGTGAGGGTCCGCAGAACATCACAATTACAGCAAAAGAAACAATCAACAGTTTCTCAATACAGCCTAAGAGCGCTGCTGTTAGGGGTGAAGCAAACGGAAAGGATCTTACATTCAAGATTGACGGACCAAAGAAGCTTTACATCCAGATCAACGGCAAGCCTTATATCGCTGTATTTGCAAACCCTCTTGAGACAGATGCCCCAAAGGCAAATGCAAAGGGCGTTGACTATTACGGGCCTGGAACACATGAGGTCGGTAGAATTACCCTTCATGACAACCAGATCATCTACCTTGCTGGTGGAGCAGTTGTAACTGCCAATATTAACGGTACTGCTAAGAACGTACATATCTTCGGTAGAGGATCTCTTAACGGTAACCTTAGTGTAACAGGATGTGAGAACCTTAAGATTGAAGGTATCTTCATGAGAAGCACAAGAGGCTGGACTAACACAATTACTAACAGTATCAACACTGTTTATGACAATGTGAAGGTTTTCTCTCATACAGGTACTTGGGGTCTTGACGGTATCAACCCTGTTTCAAGCAAGGGATTCGTGATCAATGACTGCTTTATCAGAACAAGAGATGACTGTATAGCTATCAAGGCTAACGGTAATCCTGACAACTTCGACCTTAGCTGCAAGGACATCGTCATTTCAAATAACCTTCTTATCGGTTGGGATCATGCTGACGGTGTAACACTTGGATTCGAGCTTAACGGTGGAGATGTTAAGAACATCCTTGTTAAGAACTGTGACATCCTTAAGGCTAGAGGTTCAGGAAGAACAGGTGGACACTCTGCATTCAGTATCATCTGTGACGGTGCATCTAATGTAAGTGACATCAACTTCGAGGATATCAGAGTAGAGTCTGAGATTGAATACAAGAACCTTGAAATTATTCTTACTGAGGCAGAGCGCTACGGTAATGGTAAGATGGGTACTCTTAAGGACATCCACATTAAGAATGTGTCTTGGGAGAATGCCAGCAAGCCATTCACTATCGTTGGACATCCAACACGCTTTGTTGAGAACGTGACTTTCACTAACTGCTATGTTGGTGGTAAGCTCATGACAGGTCTTGACTGTGCTGATTTCCAGATTGAGTACGCTCGTGGAATCGAGTTCGTTCCAGGTGGAAAGGTAGAGACAGAACGTTGGCCTAAGGTAGAGAATAATGGCAGAGTCCCTGGCCAGAGAAGAGCTCAGGGAACACCTGCACAGGCTCAGGGCAGATAATCAAGTTTGCTGAATAATTATAATTATAAGCCACCATTTGTGATTGTAGTTAATATGATGGCGGGAACCTTCTCTGTCGTGAGATAGAGGAGGTTTTTTAATTTTGCTGATTTATGCGTAACTTTAATACAATTAATAGTAACAGATAACATACTTAATATCCAAATACACATATTATGAAAAGAGTATATATTCTATCTCTTAAAGTACTAGCTCTATCGCTTGTCTTCTTCGCTATATCTGTTTTACCAGTGGATGCAAAGAAGAAGACTCCAACGCCTAAGTATGTCTTCTATATGATAGGAGACGGAATGGGTATCAATTCTGTTCGTGGAACTGAGATCTATAATGAAGGCACAGGTAAAGGACCTTCTGAAATTAATTTCAACCATTTTCCTGTAAGATCCTTTGTCAATACACATTCTGCCAACTCTCTTGTTACTGATTCGGCAGCAGGTGGAACAGCTCTTTCAACAGGATTTAGAACATTCAATAACGGAGAAGGTGTTGATGAAAATGGTAATCCTGTATCAACTGTTCTCGAGTGGGCTAAGGAGAAGGGATTCGGAGCAGGAGTAGCAACAAGTGTTGGTGTTAATCACGCCACACCTTCAGCATTCTACGGACACGACAAGTCAAGAAGTTCATATGAAACTCTTGCGATGCAGCTTTTCTCCTCAAAACTGGACTTTGCGGCAGGTGCCGGATTCCTCAATGAAGTTAGAAAGACAGGTCACGACTCGGCATATCTTGAGAAGCAGGCAGAGTCTGCAGGCTTTACTATTCTTAGAGGAAGTGACCAGTGCAAGAGAGCATCGTCCGTAGAGGGTCGTCTTCTCTGCCTTAGTGGAAAGAATGAGAACGAACTTCCATATGCTATCGACAGAAATCCTGATGATACAAAGCTTGCTGACTTTGTTCAGGCAGGTATTGATTACCTGTATGCCAACTATGCAAAGAAGGGATTCTTCTTCATGGTTGAAGGTGGCAAGATTGACTATTCTGCTCATGCTGATGATGGCGTTACAACATTTGCTGAGATCAACGACTTCGCTGAGTCTATAGACCTTGTGCTTGATTTCTATAATCAGCATCCGGATGAGACTCTCATCATAGTTACAGCGGATCATGAGACTGGTGCATGTATGCTTGGTGCAGGTCTTTATGAGATGCATGCCGACAGAATGGCCTATCAGCAGAAGTCAGAGACAGTGCTCACTTCAATGTTCAGGGAGAAGTTCTCACCTAGGAGAGGACAGAGAGACTTTGTTCCTCCTACATATGATGACATTAAGGCGTTCCTTAGTGAGAACCTTGGACTTTGGACAAAGGTTGAGGTGGACGCAGATGGAGAGAAGGCTATCAAGGCAGCTTACGATGAGTCTTTCGGTAGAGGTCAGGCGGACGGAGAGTCAAGAAGCCTTTATTCTTCAAACTCAAGGCTGGTTCATGTTGGTGTCGAATATCTAAATAGAACTGCCGGATATGTTTGGGCTCATACTGCACACTCAGGATCTCCTGTAGGACTTTATGTCAAGGGAGCATGTGCAGAAGCATTCATGTCATGTGAGAACAATGTAGACATTCCAGTTGTGCTTGGAAAGGTCGCATCATACAAATAGAAGATAACAGTATCACTGAATACTTACTAAGGGAGTCCTCTTCTGCTATTAGCAGTGGGGGACTTTTTTCGTTATTACGGTTCTAAGACAAGCGTGATTAAAGGGAAAGTGGAGTTGTTTTAATGTTAAATCAATAAAAAGTAACAAAAAAATAATCAAAAATATAATAAAACTATTGCACAATTAAAGAAAAAGTGTAATCTTTGTATCGGAATGAGGAACGAACCTCATTTGAATAGTAATAACAACAAACAAAATACTAACATACACAACCTATATTAACCATGAAGAATCTTTTCAACAACACTTGAATGATACATCTTCTTCCAATGTGTAGAGGACCCTGATAGAATCTCTACGAGGGAGAGTTGGTTTATAGTAAACTATTAGTATAACAATCGAATTAACGAACAAACACTTAAACTTATTATGAGAAACGAACATTACATAACCATAAACCTTGATAATCTTTTCTACAAGGCCGTTTCTTCGGATCCGGAGGCAATGATATCCTTTGTGGCAGATTATTGTGCTAAGAAGGTGTTGTCAGATTACCCGGAAGAAGAAGAGTTGAGGCACTTTCTCAAAGTATGCTTCAGTAATGGAATCAGACAGTGCATTAATGATTGTTCCTACAGGATCCACTGTTCACAGTTAAATGAGCCTTCTAAAAGAAGTTACTCTTCGAGGAAGGCAAGGTTCGGATTCGTGGAAAGGAACAAATAGAATAATCTAATCTAGTATTAACCTATGGCGGGAAGTGGTTACCAGATCTTACGGAATGGGTAGCCAAAGCAACATTCAAATGCCGCATGTCCAAGCAGTATCTTGTAATGACTTTCCGCCTTTATTAACCATTAAGCTATGCATAGAAAATCAAAAGACCCATTTGAGGTCTTTAAGCAGGCAACTCTTAGATCTAATTCATCTCTACGTGACTCCCTAAGTGCTAGTCCTGAACAGGAAAAAGAGTTGGTAGCTAGCAGTCATGAAAACAATGATAGCAGTGATAGCAATATCGCTCAGAAATGTCAGTTGAAAGAAATCTTAATTACATGAATTGATAAAGAGATAAACACTGCGAAGCAGGAGATAAATTCTATGGAGCAGTTAAAGGATAGACTACAGGCGTTAACTAAATAGTTTTTCTGACCTGGCCGGATTATCGTTATGGTAGTCCGGCCTTTATTGTATTCAATTTCTTGAGAGCCGAATGTGCCATTTAATGCTCTAGAATACGGATTCCTCGAAAAAAAGTGTTAATTTTGCGTAATTGGCGGTTTTATCGCCTGAATGGTCTGTAGCTGCGGTCTCTTGTGATAAGGACGGACTACATGTTGGAGAAAATCCAATAGACGGTGACTTCCTTCAGGAGTTGCTGCCACTTTTGGCAGTTAAACCTTGAAGAGGGAAATTGTACCATTCAAGTTATTTATTATGCCTGAATCACCTATTATTACCGACAGCTCTTTACACTGGTACGCTGCTAAAATACACTATAGATCTGCTCCTTCTTTCGCTGAATTTCTTTCG
>JAKSJT010000134.1 GCA_024402125.1 Bacteroidales bacterium | reverse complement strand
GAACTCCTGTCTCATTCCGATCCAGTGGCTCCAGTGAACCTGGATATGCCATCTTATCTGCCACCAGAATCTGTGGTTTATCCAGATCTTCAATGGACCAACCCATTCCGATCTTTAGCGGGTCATTCTCAGGAGCAAGTGCCCTGACTTTCTGACTATTCAATTCTTTTATGTCCATGTGAGTTCAAATTCGATTAAAGGTCATCTTTGTTTCCAATCCATGCCTGGATGTCATAAGCCGTTCCCATTGTCTGGAGACATACTTCATCACAGATGTCATGGCCCTTGGCGCTGTTTGTCATATAGTTCATGACGAGGTTCCTGCTAGGGTCAACTACAAAGAGAGACTTCCAGTAGTCATTGTCACCCCAGTGCCAGTACTGCTCTGGGACAGGGTTTCCATTGGAATCAAATGAAACCTTGATGCCAATGCCAAGACCCCAATACATGTTATCATCGCAGTCTCTATGAGGGTCGTCCTTGAATCTTATAGCATGTGACCTTGGAGTCAGCCACATCTTGTGTGTCTCTTTTGATAGACCATCTCCTTTTAGAACAGCATGAACAAGGAAGTTCATCAGTTCCTTGCTTGTTGTTCTAAGAGTGTATGCGCAGTTTGGTTTGATGGATTCCCATCTGCCTTTGGCATTTCCTTCTCTATCGTATCCCTCTACAGCAAGGTTATCATACTCGCTTCTCCATTCATAGCTGGACAGTGGCATGTCAAACGGCTCAAATATGTATTTTGCTGCGAGCTCGTTCAAAGTCATACCAGTAACAGCTTCAGCTGCTCTTTGAAGAAAAGCGAACGCTTCTCCTGAGTATCCATAGCATAGGTCAACATCAAAATGGAAGCCAATCGGGCTGGTAGCCCATTCATCCCTAGTAGGGGAGTATGCCCAGTTATAAAGACCTGATGTGTGGGATAGGATAATTCTGGCAGTGAGCTTTGATGCCATCTGCTTATCTACGAACCTATCAATGTCAGTGTATTCACAAACGGGTGTATCAAGGTCCATCTTTCCTTCATCCACAAGACGCATCACAATATAGGAAAAGAGTACTTTTCCTAGTGAGGCTGCCTGGAAGACCTCATTTCCATTCCTTTCAATTGTTTTGTCTGATCCAGACAAAAGCGACGAGTACTCATCGCTTCCATTATATACAGTTAACTGTATTGACGGAATCCCATAGGAGTCTGCGAGCTCTGTAATGGCGTTGGTGTCAAAAGGCATGCTTTGCTGCTTTTGTTTAGTGTTGCAACCTTGTAGTATTAATGATGCAGTGAAAATGACTGCCAAAATAATCTTCGAGTGCATTAATTACTTTTCTTTTTGGTAAAGATATCCAATTAAGGGAATACCACCAAAACAAATGCAAAACAAAAGAAGACAACCATTTTCGGTTGTCTTCCAATATTCAAGGATTTATGATTTGGCTTCGGTTAGTCAAGCTCGCTAAGCTCCTTCAAGTTCTTGTCAATGTCATCAAGCATCTTCTGGTCACGACGCTTTGCTACGATAAAAACAATGGTTACGATAACGCAGAGACCTACAAGAAGAAGTGCTGCTGCAAGAACGCGTCCTCTTTCAACAATCCATTTTCCTTCAAGGCAGAATACTGCGATGTACAGAGCTACTACGATAAAATAGCTGGAAAGACGCTCGATAAGAAGGAATCTACGCATCTTGTTTGTCTTTACCATAAGATCAACAGTTGGCATAGAGACATCGAGCTTTGTGATTCTGAGAGCCTTGTAGAGTGTATAAGCAGTGCCTAAAACAAGAACAGCGATGATTGCCATTATTGAGTTAGGGTTCATGATGCTTCTGATTTCCTCATTGTGACCGAAGAAGTAAATCATAATTGCACTGACAAACAGTGTTGATAGAGCTCCGTACCAGCTGGTGTTCTTAAGCTGAGTAATAGCTGAAGCTGTCTTTATGCTAGTTAACTCTCTAACTGCTTTCTTATTGATTATTTCGATATTGCTAAGGCGAGAATCCATCTCGTTCCACTTTGCTTTAAGTTCTGTAAGTTCCATAGGTCTATTGTTTAATTGTTACTATTCATTTTTGTTAGTTTTTCTTTTATGCGGGTGATTCTCACTCCAACATTGGATTTAGAAATTCCTAAGATATCAGCGATCTCATCGTAACTCTTTTCATCCAGCCAGAGAAGAATTACCGCTCGTTCAAACTCTGATAGCTGACTAATTAGTTTGTACAGCTCAAGAACTTGTTTTCTGTAACTTCCGTCATCTCCTATCAGCTTGTCGAATTCGCAGGTAATGGGAGTAGTAAGGGGCCTTGCCTTTTTCTTTCTTATCTGAGATATACTGGTATTGATTGATATTCGGTATATCCAGGTGGAGTACTTGCTCTCTTGCCTGAATGTTGGGAAGGCTTTCCAAAGGTTCAGGATAATGTCCTGGTAGAGATCCTCCTGCTGATCCTTTCCTTCCGAATACATAAGGCATACCTTATATATCGTTCTTTTATTTTCTTCTATTACTTCGAGGAACTTCTCCTCCAAATCTTTCTGGTGCATATTGCTTTATGTTGCTTAGCCTGTCTTATTTTTCTGTTTGCTCCATTAGTCGCATGAGTGAACAAATAATTACATGCAAGTTGCAAAAAATGTTAAAAAAAATTTGGTTTATAAAATAAACTAACTAGATTTGCACTATAATCATTATTGAGACAAGAGTATCATGCTAGCTTAAGCAAGTGAGAGTCGACCTCCTTGCTTCTCTTTTTCCCAAGATGGTTTATAAAATAAACTAATATTTAACCTGCCCTTGTTTGATATCATGATAGATATATAATAGGGGATAAAGCAAAGATTAAAATGGAAGAGAAAAAATTAAATGAGATGGAGAGCCTCGAGCTCATCACTCGCATGATAGATCAGACAAAGAAAGAGACCGCAATCGGATCAGGTAATGTATTCCTTGTATGGGGATATCTGTGTACATTCATGTCACTTGTTGTTTGTGCTATGACATTTATGACTAGAAAAAGCGGATGGGGTTGGCTTTATATAGCAATACCTTTCCTAGGTTTTTTGATTGCCGGATTAGTTGCAAGAAAGACAAGTAAGAAGTATAATTCTCAGGCTACATATCAAGCTAAGAGCATTGGTTCTATATGGGGCATTCTTTCAGCTATTTTCGGAGCATATGCAGGTATTTGCATAATAACAAGCGTATTCCACTCCGCTGCAGTTAATGTATGGTCTGGAATGTTCCTTCTTGGACTTCTTCTTCCTGGAATAGGAACATACGCAACAGGAGTAATATTGAAGGAGGACTCGGTCAGGATGTGCGGATTTATCGGATGCCTTTTCGGACTATTCTTCCTTAAGGATTTCTGTAATGGATCAGCTATTACTCTTTACTGGGCGGTTCTTATGGCAGTCGCTATGGTAATCTCTCTGGTTATTCCTGGACATATCCTTAACAATAAAGCTAAAAAGGCCAATTCATAATGCAGGAACTGGATCCACTACTCCACAGTCAACTTCGGCTTGCGATAATGTCCATACTTCTAAGTGTGGAGGAGGCAGACTTTGTCTACCTCAAGGAAAAGACCGAGTCAACGGCAGGTAACCTTAGTGTCCAGCTCGAAAAGCTCTCTGCTGCCGGATACCTTGTTAAGGAAACGGACGGACAAGGAGCAAAGGCAAAGACTACTTGCCGTATGACAGAAACGGGTAGGGAAGCAATGCGTAAATACGTGGAGACGCTTAAAGCCTACTTTGCAGGTCTTGATATGCCATCATCTCTTTAAGATAACAGCTAAGCCTTGGGATAATATCCTGAGGCTTAACTGTCTAATGGCACCTTTTGCTAATTTGAACGCTTTTATCTAATTTTAAGCAATAATTGATTACACTAACCTATTGTGATATGCTAACCAAATCATTCCATCTGCTTTCGGCTCTATTTGCTGCTGGTATTCTTATTTCATGTAGCTCAGGTGCAACCTTCGGAACAAAGTCTCTGGACTCCTGGCAGTTCAGTAAGGACGAGCAGTCATGGGAGAACGTGACAGTTCCTCACTCATACAACTGCATTGACGGTCATACTGAGTCATACTACCGTGGTAAGGGATACTATACAACATCAGTAAAGCTTTCGTCCGCTCAGACAAAGGAGGCAGTGAAAGTTCTCTTTGAGGGAGCTGCTCAGGCAGCAACTGTATATGTTAACGGCCATAAGGCAGCATACCACAAGGGTGGTTACACTCCATTCTATGTTGACATCACTCCGTATGTGGTATCAGGTAAGAATACTATAACAGTGGAATGTGACAACACTGAAGACATCAACCTTGCCCCTGTGCAGTCCGACTTCAATAAAAACGGAGGTCTTCACAATCCTGTGACTCTTCTGACTCTTCCGAAGACTCACATCTGCACTGAGCGAAACGGACTTAAAAGAATCCACATCAGCACTCCGGAGGTTAGTCCAGAGTCAGCAACAATTGTTGTTGAGGCTCATGTGCATGGTGATATTGAGGGTCACAATGCTATTGTGACTGTTATGGATGCATCTGGAAAGAAGTGTTTCAGTGAGGAAGTTGAGATTACTGACAAGAACGATATCATAAAGACATTCACTCTTTCTAATCCTCACCTTTGGAATGGAACGGAAGATCCGTACCTTTACTCAGCAAGTGTTGAACTTAAGAAGGATGGTAAGGTAACTGACAAGTCAAGTGCCAGATTCGGTGTGAGAACTATTGAGATGGACTACGACAAGGGCTTTATCCTTAACGGAAAGCCATACTCTCTTCGCGGAACTTCAATCCATCAGGATATTGATCTTAAGGCATCTGCTCTCACAAAAGAGGACTACATCAATGACTATAAGGTCGTGAAGGAACTAGGATGTAACTTCGTTCGCCTGGCTCACTATCCACACAATGATCTTGCGTTTGATATTTGTGATGAGATGGGTCTTATCGTTCAGACAGAGATCCCGTGGGTGAATATCTGCGGCGTGAACGCTCAGCAGGAGTACTTTGACAATCTCCACCAGCAGATGAAGGAGATGGTAAAGAGCCTTTACAATCATCCAAGCATCGCTTTCTGGGGAATGTGGAACGAGCTTGATACATGGTCAAACAATGACAACTATCAGGGAGTACTTGATACTAAGAAGGTCCTTGAGCAGACTGCATCTTTGTATGACCTAGCTAAGAGCCTTGACCCTTATAGATTCGTTGGAGTAACAGATGACTCAGTTATCAATAGAGATGGATACCCAACACTTAAGGCAGACTATATCTCTGAGAACAGATACAATGGCTGGTACTATGGAGCATTCGGTGGCTTGACTCATGACATGAACAAGGTTCATGATGCTGGCATCATAACCAATATCTCAGAGTACGGAGCAGGTGTTAACCCATACTGCCAGACCTGGAACCCAGAGAACATCAACAATAAGGACAACGCCAAGCACTATGAGCAGTGGGGTAATCTCTTCCATGAGTCACATCTTACTCAGATCGAGCAGATGCCTTGGCTTAACTTCACATCAATCTGGATCCTGTTTGATTTCCCAGTAGCATCCAGAAAGGAGGGCTACCTGAACTCTAATGACGGAGTCAACTTTGTTGAGAGTGAGGACCGTATGTACACTAATGACAAGGGTCTTGTTACAAGAGACAGAAAGCTCAAAAAAGATGCTTTTTATCTCTACAAGTCAAAGTGGAATAAGGAAGAAAAGACAGTCCATATCGCAGGAAAGCGTCTTGAATATGCGCCGGAAGGATTCGAGTACGAGGTTAAGGTGTATAGTAACGCCAAGACTCTCACTCTCTATAAGGGTTCTCAGAAACTCCAGACCCTCGAGGGATCAGGAGAAATTACAGGTGTAATCTGGAAGTTCAATCCTGTGAAGCTTGAAGGAGAGAGCACAACATTCAAGGTGGTATCTGATGCAGGAGTTGAGGATACAATCACTCTTAAAAAGCTCGCTCAGTAGTTTACGAAGAATCGAATGATATCAATAATAAGAAACAACAAGGGCTGCCATTAAGGCAGCCTTTTTCTGTATCTAAGCGGAAACGAAGATGATAATTCCAGCCACAGCGATATATCCGTATACCACATACTTGAAGTACTTGTTCGGGATTCTTTTGAATACCCAGGAACCGAGGTTCGCTCCGATTATGACTCCTCCGATACCATACAGGTAAGATAGTCCGACCGTTGGTGTCACAAATCCATGCTTCCACCTTACGCATGTCATCATGATATTTCCAAGGAGGAGGTAATGCTGCATCATTGCAAGGTAGTGGTCCTTGTCCGGTTCTGACGAAACGAAGTACAGAACAGCAGGAGGGCCCTGCATTCCGAAGAATCCACCCATAAATCCGCTTATTGTTCCGGCTCCTATCTGGTAGGGTAGTGTTGTCTTCAGATGAATCTTTCCGCTAAAGAAAGTGAAGTAGATGCTGATTAGAACAAGGATGACTCCCAGTATCTTTCTAAGGACAACATCATCCAGTCTTTTTAGTGTGAAGATTGCAATAGCTGAGATTATTCCAAAAGTGACCAGCATGGGAAGAAGTCTTCGCCATGTAACAAACTTCCTTGTTCTGAATGCAACAACTACGGACATGCTCATGGCAAGAAGCCCTGAAAGGGCTGTTGCCTCTCCGTAGGAGGGCATAAGGGAGGGAAGAACCGTCATAATGACGATTCCGAAACCAAACCCTGTGGTTCTGAACACAAAGCTTGAGATGATGCAAAGAAGGAATAAAAGTATTGCGGTATTCATAAATGCGGCCGCAAATATACTTTATTTACGCCTAAAGTGGTTCGATATTCGACATGATGTGCCTGATCTGTTTTCTCCACCATGGCCAGTCATGGTCGCAGTCAAATCCCCAGTAGTCGAACCAGGCAGGGACGTGCTTTTCGCAAAGTATTGTGTCAAGGCTACGGGTCATACGAAGAGGAACTTCCTCCCATCTTCCCTGACCGATAGTTATGACAATTCTTCTTTGACGGTACATCTGCATCCATGGATGATCCTCAGGCATGTTCCTAAGATACTCCAGCGGTGAATTCGCATATGTAAGGTCATCATTATAGTTTGGCAGGAACTCGCTCTTGTCGTAGAGCCCTGACATCGAAATCAGAGTATCAAAGATGTCCGGCTTTCTGAAAAAGAAGTTAGAAGCGTGAAGTCCTCCGGTTGAGCATCCGGTTACCATGAAGGTTTCACCTTCCCAGTGCCTAAGATTAGGAAGAAGCTCATCGATGATGTAGTGGAACCATCTTTCGTGCTGCTCGATTCTCCATCTGCAGTCTCCGTTCCAGTTGGTCCATGTTTCCCAGTCAATGCCGTCTACGCAGATAACGCGGAGCCTTCCAGCCTCGATCCAAGGAGTAAGCTCATGGATCATGCCTCTTTCAGCATAGTCGTAGAATCTTCCATCCTGAGATGGGAATGCAATCATAGCGTGTCCGCTATTGCCATAAACCTTATACTCCATGTCTCGGTTAAGGTTATAGCTGTACCACTTGTAATACTGAACTTCCATGGCTTAGATTCTGTCGTAAATGTCAGCAAGGAATGCTTCCTTCTCTTCTTCTGTTCTGAATCGAGCGATGTATGACTGGTTACCCATTGCAGGAGAGAGAGCATCAGGAACTCTATCCCACTGCATAAGAGCACTAGCATACTTTTTCATCATACCGTCATGATCGATAC
>JAKSJT010000133.1 GCA_024402125.1 Bacteroidales bacterium | reverse complement strand
ATTGCTGGAAATGGTTTGAAATACCGGATTATTATTCCTAAATTGTACTCTACAACACCAATACTAACCAATGTTATTAGCATGAAATATGTCCTATTGGCTATATGCCTGATAGTTGCCTCTTCAATCAATGCATTTTGCCAGAATGCTGTCTTGTCAAGAACCATTTCATCCAACAACATCAATGCAATTGTTGAAGATCCTGACGGCAGTCTCTGGATTGGAACGGAGAATGGCCTTAACAAGTTCAATGGAGACACCTATCTTGTTTACTCTTCCGATGTCAGCACCAAATCGCTTAACAATGACTACATAACTTCATTGTCAATCGGAAAGAGGGGAGAACTCCTGATTGGAACCCAGATAGGTATAACTGTATTCGACGGTAAGACATTCAAGTCGGTTGACGACTTTTACAGCCCTGTCAATCCTATCAAGGCGTTCAAGGCTCTTGATGAGAATACATATATTTACTTTGACAGCTTCACGGTCCGTTCCATTGATGCAAACACTTTCAGCTCCAAGGGGTTCTTCTGGGGTAACAGCTATAACAGCAGCACTTCACTTGAGATAACGGACAAAAAGGAGATATGGATTGATGTAAATAAGCATCCTAACAGGGAGATTCAGATTCTGGACTCACATCTTCATCCGGTTGATAGCATCAAGACAACAATTGAGTCTACTATTGTCGGCACATTTGTTTCTGAGGACAGCAGATATTGGGTCTATGACAATAATACTGTCTTGTGCTACAACACAAAGACTCATAAGAAGATTGATCTTCCTTCAATTGATGAAGTTATAGGAGGTGGAGAAATCCTCTCTGTAAACAAATTCAGGGATGATACGATCCTTCTTGGACTCAGAAACAAGGGACTGATAGTATATGATTATATGCTTGGGTCATATCGTCAGATTGTCCTTCATGTGACACTCCCATCACAGGAAACAAATGTATTTGTTGACAGCAAGTACAATCTGCTGATCCATGATAATATGGGTCCGTTCAGATTCTTTTCCGAGACTGACAATGTCAAGAGGTTCATGAATCTGAAAATGTCTTTGAGGGATAAGACCATTCATGATATCACATATACTGATTCCGGGGAACTTCTTCTGGTTGGCTTAAAAGATGTGGCATTCCTTAATCCTTCATCATGTACGGTTGACTTCGACTATAACCACTATAAATTCATCGATGGACTGGCACTGAATGATAACTCTATTTGGGTGCTGGGTACAACAGGATCTGTTGCACACGTATTCTTTAAAGGAAGCGAATTGATTGATAGGAAGTTCTACTCATTGCCGTCCTTTGCCTATTCAATTGTCCAGGACAAGTACGGACATGTATGGCTTCTTAGTCATGACTCTTTGTTCAGAATTGATCATAATGGTGCTATTTCCAAGTTTCCATTGCCAAGCGGCTCTTTTGAGTTTGTCCCATCGAAGCTCATATCAACCGGTATGGATAAGGAAGTGTTCCTTATCTCCAATGAGGGAATATACAGGGTTGATGAAGCAGGTAAAGTTGAAAGGTTGTCATTGAACTACAACACAATTGTCAGCAGTATAGAGAAGGGTAGTGATGGAACATACTGGATAGGTACAAACCATGGTCTTCTGAATTATAATCATTCGACTAAGGAAGTGACAACCTTAACGGTTGAGAACGGACTTCCTGGTAATGCTATCCAGAAGGTGATCATGGATAAGGAGAACAATCTCTGGGTCATTTCCTCGAATGGTATATGTCAGATACTGCTCAGAGCCAACCGAATCATCACATTACCGAACAAGGACTATTCGGACATCAGATTTGCCATGGATGTTCCAGTTACATTTGATGGCAATGGCTCCCTGTATATCGGTGATGGCAATGGCATCATAAAGATTAACAGCAAGGTGTCCCAGAAGTCGGAAAAGAGAAAGCTGACGCTTTCTAGTATCAAGGTGGATGGAGTGGACATAAGTGAACTGAATAAATCTATTGCTCTTAACTACAAGAACCATGATATTACATTCACATTCCCGTATTCTGACATCAATCCGCAATCACAGATCAAGTACAGATATAAGTTTGATTCCAAGGACAGCAGATGGACATACATCAACACATTCCCATCTGTAAGCTATCAGAACCTTGCTCCTGGAAGATATACTTTCATCGCTCAGATCATCAATCCGGACGGTAGCTGGAGTGAGGATGGTATCGTGCAGCCTTTCCGTATCAGAAGAATGCCTCTCACCTCGAATATTGCTCTCTTGATCTATGCGCTTCTCGCCTTTGCCTTCATTTATCTGATATTCAGAACAAAGATGAACAGGGAGAGGTATATGCATGCTGACAAGCTCAACAAGGCAAGCGAGAACATGATTGATACTCTGACAAACATCACTCATGAACTACGTACTCCTCTTACTCTTATCTATGCTCCGGTGAAGGAACTGCTGTCAATGGAGGAGACCTCTGACAAAGAGAAGGAACTTCTTGGTGTTGTTGAAGGTAATGTCGACAGGCTCAAGCGCCTTACAGATCACCTCATTGACTACGGAAAGAATAAGATAGACGAGGACAACCTGATTGTGGGCAGCGTCAAGGTGGGACTTCTTCTTAGACAGATAGTCGAGAACTTCCGCTTCCTTACAATTGACAAGGATATAGAGCTCTCCAGCGACATTGACAGTGATATCGATGGCTGGATTGACCTTAAGAAGGTGGAGACAATTGTAAACAATCTTCTCAGTAATGCTATCAAGTATACTCCATCAGGTGGACACGTCTTTGTCAAGGTTGAACCAATTGTTTCTGACGGAATGCTCAGAGTCTCATTCAAGGATGACGGTATTGGTATTGATGAGTCAAGACGAAAGGACCTCTTTACAAGATACAATCGTCTTGGAAATGAGAACAGCCAGATTTCCGGATCAGGAATCGGACTTAACTATGCTTCGTATCTTGCAATGCTGCATAAGGGAAGTCTTGACTATCTTCCTGTTGACCCGCAGGGATCGGAGTTCATTCTGACAATACCATATGTGAAGTTTGCATTCAGTGAGAAGGCGATATCCCAGGCTCCATCTCTGTCAATTGGAAGCAAGATCGATGAGATAGTAGTGACAGAGACCAACAAGGAGAAGACTGCATTGATCGTTGATGATGATACTGAGATAGTCTCTTATATAGCCAATCTGTTCAAAAATGAATGGAATATCCAGGTGGCGCATAATGGACAGGAGGCTTATACCATTGCTACTGAGATTGTGCCGGACATTATCATCAGTGATGTTGTTATGCCGATAAAGGACGGTTATGAGCTCTGTAGGAACATCAGGGAGAACGTTGACATAAATCATATCCCTATCATTCTTCTGACCGCAAAGGATGACGCAAAGAGTAAACTCCAGGGTCTCGACACGGGTGCTGATGCATAGATAGCTAAGCCGTTTAACCCGTATATCCTGAAGGCTGAAGCCGACACTAGTGTGAAGAACAGAAGAAAAATCCAGAACAAGATTCTTAATATGACCTCGGCTGATATTGCCTCAGACCAGGCCTCTGAATCTTCAGAGGATACATCCATGTCCATACGTGATAGGGAATTCCTGTCAAAGGTTCAATCAGTCATTGACACTAACATTGAGGAGGAATCATTCAATGTCGCTTCCCTTGCTGATGAGCTCAGTATGAGCTACAATAACCTGTATCTGAAGATCAAGTCCCTGACTGGACAGACTCCTCAGACATACCTCAATACCTATAAGATGAACATCGCAAAGAAGCTCCTTGAAGAGGGTAGCCTGACAGTAAGTGAGGTGTCCTACAAGGTTGGAGCATCATCTATTTCAAGCTTCTCAAGAAGCTTCAAGAAGCAGTTCGGTATTCCTCCTTCTGAGGTTAGACCTAACTGATAGTTTGTAGGTCTTGTCTGATTTTTGATAAGCGAACAGATTTCTATAGTGGAGTGTACCGGTTTTTCTCAGTATGCTCCACTTCTTCTTTTTGTCCATTCTAAATGCCATTATTTGGCCTCATTTGTGATATTCTTACTGGTGTGGATATCCTCTACGTTTTTGTCCTTAAAGGCTCAGCGGAGCCCTGATTGATGCATCTTCACTGATCCCGTAGGTCTAATAGGGGAGGTGAATGGGCTGATTATATTTGAGCGGAAACTATGCAAGATTGTTATCCACATCTATATAACAAGAAAGTAGGCCAACTCTCCCGAGCTGACCTACCAACAACCAAATTAAATACAGAAACAATCTCTACTTTGCATCCCAGTTGTCTACAAGTGTGATAGTCTTGTAGTCTGCTGATATTTTATATACTGGAGAGAAATTGTATCGCTTGTTTGTGTTCTGGGTGAGGTTGTAGAACTTCATTCCGAACCACTCTGCTACAGTTGCTGGACCACCGAAGCTTGCAACTCTTACGTAGTGAGGACGAGCATACTTGAACTCCTCGATGTTTGCTTCAGCCTGTGTGTCGATTTCAAGAGTGATCTCCTGAGTTCCGTCACAAAGGTCTGTGACATCTGTCTTGTATGCACCTGCGTCCTGCTTGCAGTTGTTGAAGTTTGATCCAACGAACTGGTCGAAGTAGCAGCAGAGGCGAACTTCACCCACATAGTTTGTTCTCTCATCACCTGGCTCAACCTTGAATGTAGCTTTGATCTTCTTTGTGGCAGAATCATAAGTGATCTTCTCATCCTTGATTCTGACATAAGGAGTAACTGTGAAGTCTACAGTGTTGTCGCCCTTGTTGAGCTTGAACTCCTGGTTCAGAGGGTAGAAGTTGTTGTCCTTACCTTCAGCTCTGTAGTCTCCTGCGAAGACGAGCTTGTTTGTGTAAGTACCGTTGTTCTTCATGTTCCACTTCTGGGCTGTAGGGTTGTCAACCCAACCATACTCATAGACATTGAAGTAACCGAGTACGTCTGTCTGCTCCCAGCTCCAAGATCCCCATGTGATTGTTGTTGTCACACCATAGATCTCAGACTGAACCGGCTGACCTGTCTTTGAATCCTTGAATGTTCCATGAACGGAAGCATTGTATCCTTCCTGATTGTCGAGCTCGAACCAGTCGCATGAAGAAACTGTCGCAGCTGCAAGAATCATCGAAATATATAATAAGAATCTTTTCATAATTGTTCAATCTATATTTGTTACTCCTGTGAAGGGTTAGGGATAAGATCGTTAACAGTGTAGTTGCTGATGCTTCCGTAGTAAGCCATGCTCTTTACTGTCTGACCTGAAGCTGCCTGGTCTGTATCCTCCTTGTAGAAGTATCCACGTACGAATACAAACTGAGGAGTACCTGTGTGAAGGTCACGTACAGGAACAAGAGCGTGTCTTCTTCCGAGAAGGTCACCGTTTGCAGAACCGTCACGTCCCTCGTTGTAGTAAGAGCGTCTGCGGCACATTGTGTAAGTGAGGTCATCCTCGAATGCAAGCTCGACTGTTCTTTCGTGAAGAACGTTCTCAAGAGTTGCATCTCTGCTGTCGAGGAAGTATGCTCTTCTTCTGATAGCGTTCAAATACTCCTTAGACTTGCCTGCGCTTGTTCCGTTGAGCTCAACCTCTGCCTCGCAGTAGTTGAGAAGGATCTCAGCGTAGCGGATGTCATACCAAGGGTTCTGTGAGTATGCAGGAAGGCTTGTTGGGTCAAGGAACTTTCTGATACCGAAACCTGTGCAGTAGTGGCTACCGTCGTTTGTGTTACCACGAGCGTAGAATCCTGAGCAGCCTGCTGCTGTCTGAGCACCAAGTCCGTAGTATGTTGTACCACCGAATGTCTCATTGTCAGAAAGCTCATAGATGCTGAGGTCACCGTTTGAGTGCCAGAGACCACCCTGGATAACGATTTCAGTGTTTCTGAAAGTCTGTCCTGGGTAGATAACCCATGCCTGGAAACGAGCGTCCTTCTTCACGAATGGATCAGATACATTTTCATAAGCAATGTAGTTGTTGCCCTTGATGATGTTCTTTCCTGATGCAGAAGAGATGTTAGGGACATATGCCTTCTCATTGCCGTCAACTCTTGTCTTGATTGTACCGTCAACACCACCGAAGCTATCATCGTAGTAGTCGCACATGTCAGCGTACTCGAGAGTAACTGCGTAGTTACCGAAGCTCCAGTAACCTGAGTTGCTACCGTGTGCCTGGTTAGGTGAGTTAGGGACATCGAATCCGTTTGAGTTTGTAGAAACACCTGTCATGTAGCTCTTACCGAAGATGAACTCTGAGTCCTTCTTCTCAAGGAAGAGGTCTGTGAGGTTCTGGACAGCTGCATCAACGCTTGATGGGTTAGCTCCGTAGAGCTCGAACTTACCTGAGTTGATGATAGCCTCTGATGCCTCGATACACTGCTTGTAGTAGTCAGCTGCGTAAGAAGCGTCCATGTATGTGAGCTTCTCCTTCACTGCTGTGTAGGTAGACTCGATCTCAGCCTGCTTCCAGTACTTGCTCACTGAAGCTGCATAGAGGGCAACTCTTGACTTAAGACCAAGAGCTGAGTACTTGTTGGCTCTGTATGTTCCTCTTGAGTTTGCCTCAGGAAGTCCTGCGATAGCAAGGTCAAGTTCGCTGAGCACGAAATCCCAGCTTTCCTTCTCTGTGCTTCTCTTTACATAAAGACCGCTGAAGTCTCCGTCACCCTTGTACTTGTCATCAAGAGGTTCTGTAACGATAGGAACTCCACCTAGAGTTCTAACCATTGCGAAGTAGTAGTATGCACGGATGAAATGGCATTCTGCGATATACTCGCTATGCTTTTCAGCTGTTACAACGCCGCTTTCCTTAGCCTTGTCGAGAGATACGATAAGGTTGTTGACGTCACGTACGTACTGGTAGTTCCAGAAGCCGAGTGCATTTGGATAATAGTTCTTTCCACCGTGGTTGTCAACAGCGATGGAAGTTGCCTTGTCTGAACTCTCGAAAGCGCCCATTGGAAGCTTTCCGTAGAGGTATGAGAAGAGTCTATCGATACCATCTTCTGTTGAAGTGAGGTCTTCACCTGTCATCTTGTTAAGGTCACCCTCGAGATTGTCGAAGATGGCATCACAAGCTGTGAGGTTCAAAGCAAGGATAGCTGCTGATATAATATAAAGAATTCTTTTCATGTTAGTCTTCTTTTAGAAATTGAGATTTACACCAAGGCTATATGTCTTGATAAGTGGTGAACCACCGACACCAAGCCAACCACTTGCATTACGTTCTGGATCATAAGGCTTGACAAGCTTGTTACAGAATGTAAGGAGGTTAGTACCGTTTGCGTACACGCGGAGTGACTTGATGTGAAGAGTCTTGAGCCACTTTGTAGGAAGAGTATAACCGATTTCAGCACTCTTGAGACGAACATATGTTCCGTTCACGAATGAGTATGGCTGATTGTAACGGTAAGTAGCGTTTGAGTCACCATCGTATGCAGATGTACCCTTAGCGATAGCTGGCCAGTAACCTGCAACCCACTGAGAATTAGGATCGAATGGGTCTGTGTAACCGTCTGCTAGCTTGTAGTGATCCATATAGTTCTCATAGAATGTGTTGAAGAATCCGTAACCCATACCTCCTGAGATTGAGATGCTCTTGTTTACAAGAGAAGCTCCAGAGAAGTTAAGGTTGAAGTCGAACTGGTTGTATCTTCCTGAGAATGTGAGACCGAACTGAAGAGGAGGGTTAGACTCAGCCCATGTGTAGTATACGTCGGCGTCGCTGATGAGACCATCACCG
>JAKSJT010000132.1 GCA_024402125.1 Bacteroidales bacterium | reverse complement strand
GCTATATGCTAGACCTGAAAGAATTGATGCTGAGAATGTCCTTCCTGAATGAGTATCTCCAGAGAGCTTTGCAGCCATTGTGGATGCTCTGAAATCCGCATATAGTGAAGTCCTGTCGTTAAGACGGAAGAAGTTCAAAAGTCCGGCACCACCTGCAAGTTCGTTCTCGAATGTCTTGTTTACAATGTCATTGATTGAATATGCATTGACCATACCTCCGTGAAGATAAGGGACAACTCTCCAGAATCTGTCAGGATTGTATCCTCCGAATGAATCGGTCACATCCCACATAAGGTCAGCATGGACATAGTTGAATCCGAACTTTTCCTTATACACATCTCTTCCTTTGTAGACGCCTTCTCCAAAGTTAACCTCTGGAATAGGGTATTCTCCCCACTGGGAGAATGTAAGGCCCTGCCATCCGGCTCTGATACCGAAAGTAGGAGAGAGCCACTTACCGATAGCAACTTCTGTTGCAGGAGTGATTCTGCCACCGAATCCCACATTATGACGTTTGCTGGCGAATGTGTTGATACCACCACCAATCTGGATGAACCAGTTGTCAAGTAGTGAATCATATGCATCAGTCCCCGCAGTTTCAGCTGTTCTAGTCCAGCTGTCACCACCAAGGTTCCAGGTAAGACCACCCATAAATGCAAGACCGAGTACATATGCGGTGCTCTTGTCAAGTGACATCTTGCTTGGATATCCTGTTGCTCTTGCATCAATATAGGCAGACAGGCGGTTGCTCAGAAGAATGTTTGTGAGAAGACCACCACCTACGCCGAAGTCTCTATTTGCCTGGCTTCCGTTAGTTGACTTGAATACATCAGTAAGACCGAAGTGATAGTAAGGAATGAAGCTTACAGTTCTATCAGGGTTAATTCCACCGAGCTGGTTACTGAGGTTCCAGAGAAGATCACCATGCACATAAGCAAAACCTGCCTTCTCCATGTATGGTTCTTTTCCATTACCACCTACTCCAACAAGTGCGTGATTCTTAGGATCTGATCCAAACTGCGAGTATGAGAGTCCCTGAACACCGAATCTTCCTCCAAAGTATGGGTTAACCCATCTTCCGAAGCTGACCTCGTATGCTGGTGTTACTCTAGGAGCGTATCCGCTATCCTTGAGACTTCCAAAGAGGTTAATGCCGTATCCTGAGCTGATAAACCAGTCTGAACCGTTGAGCTCCTCAGAGTAGTCGCTCCATGATGAAGCGTTTGTCTTGAATCCAGGCTTACCAAGATTGTAGTATAGACCAGCGGTAGCAGATGCAGCATAGGCATAACCTGAGAGATTGTCTCCTGTTGTTGTACGGGTAAGGAGAAATGCTCTCATATCAAAGTAAACACCCATCTTGTCATCAATGCGGACATTGTTAAGAAGACCAGCTCCTGCAGCCCATTCATTGTTGAAAGTCCTTGATGGGACCTTGTTTACAGTGTATTCATTCATGTATCCTGCATGAAGATATGGAATCACACTGATAAGTCTTTCCGGGTTATATCCGGCAACGGTTCTTGTGAAATCCCAAAGAATATCACCATGGATATAATTGAAACCTGTCTTTTCCTTATCCATTTCTCCACCCTTGTAGATGCCGTTTGCTATGAAGACATTGTCCGAAGCTTCACGACCCCACTGTGAGAAAGTGAGACCCTGCCAGCCAAGTCTTGCTCCAAATGTAGGGGAGAACCACTTTCCGACAAGTGTCTCAAGTGCAGGAGTAATTCTTCCGTTCCATCCGTGACCATTTCGCTTGCTTGCCATAGTGTTGACACCGGCTCCAGTCTGGATGAACCAGTTGTCCCAGAAACCTCCCAATACAGGATTGTAGTCCTTCTCCGCATAAGAAGTGGCAAGAGTTCTTGTCCTGTTTCCGTCAGAAAGAGTGTAGTAGATTCCGGCGGTGGCACTTGAAAGCATAGAGAATCTTGCATCTTCTACTCCAGCGAAACGCTGTGGAAGAAGTGATGATCTGATATCCATATAGAGAGCTGCGTGGTCTGAAATACGGACATTTCCGATAAGACCTGCACCCATAGCTATTTCGTTATCCTTTCCAGATCCGACAAGCTTCCAACCTGTGAGAGCACCTGCATGAACATATGGAGTAAGCCATGATGTTGCATTGAATAGAAGGTCTCCATGAGTATATGACATACCCATCTTAGTAATGCTTGTAGGAGCATCTTTAGCGGTTGCCATAGATACTCCCTGCCATCCGAATCTGGTTCCGACCTTAGGGGAGAACCATTTGCCGAAGTATACCTCAGCGGATGGAGTGATTCTGCCATCGAATCCGTTACCTGCTCCAAGGGAGTTCAGTGAATTGACGCCAGCTCCGGCTCCAATGAACCAGTTCTGTCCGAATCCACCTTCCTTGGTTTCTTGTGCACTCAGTGATACAGAGAATGCGATCAGCAATGATGCTGCAATAATGTTCTTCTTTGTCATAGCAGTCATCATTTTAGAGATATAAATCGTCATCATCTTCCTGTTTATTAAGACCGTACATCTTAATCAGCAGTGATATTTCAGGATCAAGGTTTCCTCGAGAAATGTAGGTCTTGTCCTGTCTGCAGCTTTCAAGATAGCAGTTTACGGCATTCTGCATGTCACCAAGTCTAGAGTAGAGAATAGCGAGCATGTAGTTTACTTCAGCTGTCTTCTCCTCATTCTGTAGGATGTTAAGAGCAGACTGGTTTCTGTCAGTTGCAAGGAATGCTACAGCGGCATTGAAGTCGTTATACTTTCCAAGGAGTGATACTGCTGAGTCATAGTCTCTATCCTTAAGTGCTTCAAGACCTGCCATGTATGTGGAATCAAGCACTGTTGTATGTACAGAATCCTTGACCATACCCTTTCTATGGAGGTGGAAGTCAAACTTCACAACACGAAGCTGAGGGTAAAGCTTGTCCTTGAGATACTGATAATATGACTGCTTTGCCATAGCCCTTTCTCTCTTGTCAAGATCCGAGTACTCATCCCTTATGTCGACGTAAGACTCTCTCTGGTCAAGAGTCATAGTTGTATCCTCAGCCACAAGCATGTCAAGGACATCCCAGTTCTCAGGGTTGCTTCTTGAAATGAACTTGATTCTCTGAGTCTTCTGTGAAGTGATGACATTACCATTCTCATCGACAGCAAAACCCTTCTCCCTGTCAATTGAGTCCACAAGATGCTGCATGTACTGGTCAAAGTATGCAGTTACATTCTGAGAACGGCTCTGGGAGAGTTTCCTGTTCACTGAGATAAGACCTTCAGGAGAACAGTTGGCAGTAACAACAATACTGTCAAGGTCGAATACCTTGTTCTCCATGAGTTCCTTGAGGTTGTACTTGATACGGGAGATTTCACTCTCGTTGTTTCCAAGACTTAGGTTAACCTTATCCTTGGCTACTTCAAACATGATGTTGTAGCTAGAATTAGCCTCTGCCTGTCTCCAGATGATTCTATAGAGGAAACGCTTAGTGTCTCTTAGGAAAGACGAAAGCGAACTGATGTAGAATGTAAGAGGCTCTGTCCTTGGAATAGTGTACAGATGCTTGTCCTGCTCATAGATGTCACCTGAAAGAACAACGTCAACTTTACGGAGCTTAGGCTTTGTTGTAATGGTCTCTGTGTACTTGTATACATAGTCGCCAGTTGGAGTGACAATGATAGTGTCGAGTCTAACACCGTCTGAGGTGATAGGAACCTTGACCTTCTTTGCGTACTTCTTTCCTGTGTTTGCCTTTCTCCTGTTGTTGTGACTAACTCGGCAAGTGTTTGTGTAATGCTCGATAGCCTGCATCTCTGTTACGCCGTAAGCACTGGCAAATTCCTCATTGGACACAAATGAAGAATCATTCCTGAACTTGAATACTTCAGGAATGTTCCTTTCAAGGAAGATCTCCAAAAGGAATTTGTTCACAAAGACAGTTGAATCTGTAATAATGCTTGAGAGGAATTTCTCATACTGCTCGTATCCACGGAGCTGCTTCTCACGATAGTTCTTACCGGTTATGAAGATAGGCTCAAGTCTGACTGAATCCTCAAGGATATACATGTCATGGTTAAGTCTTATCTGCCAGTTGTCATCAATCATAGATGACGGAACCTTGACTAGCCATTCCAGGTCAATTTTACCGTTTCTTTCAGCCTTGTTTCTGAATCTTGCAGTGATGACAGCTGCTTCTAGAACGTCTGTTGCAACCATTTCGCCGTCATCATCCTTTACGGCCTTCATAAGAACAATGTCGTTACCGTCTTCACCTTTGACGATGAGGGTATCCGACTTGAATTTTGTTCCGCTTACATTGTCTGGCAGAAAGTCAGCTTCTTTAGGGAGAGCCAAATCGGCTTTTTCTCCTTTAGCATTCAGCCTGGAAATCTTTCTGGATGTGCTACAACCGCACACAATTAACCCGACAATGATAATAGAGGAAACCAAAAGTCCCTTATTTCTCATTTCTTAATAAGTGATAAATACTATAAAACTTGCAATGTTACTTGATGATTGAATTGTATGTTCGAGCCGATAATGCTGACTTGAACTATTGTCATTCTAACCGGTTGCAAATATACAACAAAAAAAGATATACTTATAATTTATTTATAAGCATATCAGGAATTGTGTGATGACAATGTTATTTCAGTCTGTCGATACTCTCGGAGATATAGCCCAGATAGTAGGAGAGCCTGTCCTGGAAACAGACATATTTCATTGACATGTTGAGTCTTCTGAAATTGTTCTTCAAAGAATGGAACTTGCTTCCCACAAAGTCATCCGGACGGCCTTCTTCATTACTCTTGATGTTCTTTTTGCCGAAATTACCATCTTCAAAGATTATTTCAAGCAACTCTTATGCGGTACTGGATACTCTATTGTTTTCGGAGTATAAAGGACATTCATCTTTTGGAAGACCGATGAAGTTAACTGCAATGTAACCGATGTATTGCCATGCTTCGTAGAGATGACATTTCTTTAAATCGACTTCCAATTTATTGATATCAAGTTCTTTACCGTAGGAATGAAGAATCATTGACCAGTCACATACCTGACGAAGTCCGACTCCACCTTTAAGCATATGGTTCCAAAGATGTTCAAGACTGAAAATCGCATCGAAATATGCAGTCGGAATCTTAATCTCAGAGGATCCGCATTTCAGAGTCCTGTTGCTGCTACGCATTTCCTCTACTGTCAGATTCTGGAAATATCTGTCCTGACAAGGTCTGAACTTGAACTTGTCTGAATACTTGTGAAGCTCTACGCTAATGTTCTTGTAATGGCATTCAAAATGCTTTGCGGATTCACTGAAAGACTTGTCCTGATCTTTGATTGAATCAAGGAACTTCTTTCCTTCATTATAGTGTTCTTTTCCAACAAATAAATCAATATCTCCGCTCTGTCTTAAAGTAGGATCCGGGTAGAGTGACCCTACACCTTCGCCTTTAAGAAGGAATAGATCTATGCCTTTATTTGAAAAATCATTTGACAGTGATTCTATTACAGACTCGACCATTGAATGTCTTGTCTGAATCTTTAGAATCTTGTAGCCTAGCTTAATCCCTTTTTTCTTCTCGATTGATACACCTTCGGTGTTGTTCAGTAGGGTATTCCCGACAATACCTAATAGTGTCTGGTCCGTGGCAATTTTCAAGATTCTGCTGACAATGGGATCATCATTGTCATTTGAGTGCTGGAAATGATAAACTCCTTCGTTCCATAATGAATGGCGAAGTATATCCAGAAACAGTTCTTTTTCTCTACTCAATTGCATATTGCAAAGATAATCGAATTAAAGAGCAAGATTTTATATTATTGATTAAATCTTGTATTTTTGTATTCAAATTCTAACAATGATTATTAAGAGCATTAAATATTTAATCAGTCTAATTCTGACCCTGGCCATCTGTTCTTGTAGTTCTAACACATACAAGAACATCTATTATGTACAGGGCGTCTTGGATAATGATGTCATTGATGCTCAGGATCATCAGGGTATTCTTATTGAACCACATGATATTATTTCTGTAATTGTCTCTTCCAGAAATGCTGAACTTGCGAATGAATTCAATTTGGTAAATCAGTCATTTATGGCAGGAGATGAGTCCGGCAGAATCACCGAGTCAAGAGTCTTGGGATATTTCGTTGACGATAAGGGAGATATTGATTTTCCCCATATAGGCAAAATCCATGTTGCCGGTTTGAACCGTTGGCAGATAGAAAACCTGATCAAGACAGAATTGAAAGGTAGGGGATTGCTGACTGATGCCAATGTCACAGTTGAACTAATGAATTTCAAGATCACTGTTAAAGGTGAAGTCAAGACTACAGGCTCATACAGTATAACAGGTGATAGAATAAATGTTTTCCAGGCTATCAGCATGGCTCAAGACTTGACCGTACATGGTCAGAGAAAAGAAGTCAAAGTGATACGTGAAGCAGATGGAATGAGCAAGATTTATGTCCTGGATCTCACTTCAAAGGATGTGTTCAATTCTCCTGCATTCTATCTTCAGCAGGAGGATATCGTATATGTTACCCCTAACTCAGTCAAGGCTGGTTCTTCTACAATTAATGAGAATTATTTAAGGTCAGGTAGCTTTTGGACATTGGCTAGTTCTTTCGCTTTAACATTGACACATTTTATCATTAAAATGTCAAAGAAACGCCAATAGAGGGGGCAAGAACCGCCTAATTTTCTTTTTTGTTTCAATTTTTTTAGTAATTTTGCAATCTGTATGTAATGGGTGTATTATGCTCAGACGCATATATGCAGACCAAAATAGATTATATTAAACATCTATAGTAATATGAAAAGTGTTAAAATGATTCTCGGAGTTGCTGCAGCAGCACTCCTCGTTTCCTTCAGCGCTAACGCTCAGGAGAACGGAAATCGCGACGACAACAACAAGATCGTTCGTGGTGCTTACGAGACAAACGCTGGTAAGGATAACTGGTTCATCGGTATCGGTGCTGGTGTTAACTCATTCGTCTTCGTTGAGAACGCTAAGCCAGGTCTCGGCCTTGCTGGTGATGTTTTCGTAGGTAAGTGGTTCACACCATCTGTCGGTGCTAGACTCGGTTGGCATGGTCTTACAAACAGCCTTAAGGAGGTTGAAAAGGGCTATACTCTCGGTGCTGACGGTAAGTATTGGATGAACAGCGTAAATGCTGATTTCCTTTGGAACTTCTCTAACGCAGTTAGCGGATATAAGGAGACACGTACATGGGATCTTATCCCTTATGCTAGATTTGGCGTATATGATTTCAATGGTCGTGACAAGGCTATGACAGCTGACCTTGAGTATGGTGCTGGTCTTGGTCTCATCAATGATTTCCGTCTTGGAAACCATGTTGACCTCTTCCTTGACCTTTCAATGGTTTGCATCGCTTCTAGAGTTTCTGGTATCAAGCCTAGAGATGACAAGAGAGGCTTCATTCCTTCTGCTTCCCTTGGTCTCATGTTCAACCTTGGCAAGACAGGTTTCGACCGTCACTCATCTGTAACTCCAGTTGTTGTTCCTGTTCCTTTCACAGTAGATCAGTACAATGCACTTAAGAATAAGGTAGACGCTCTTGAGAAGGAGAACGCTGCTCTTAAGAACAGAATCGCTGAGCTCGAGAGCATGAAGCCAGATACAGTATACGTTGACGCTCCTGTAACTGCTAGCGCTACTCTCTACTTCGACTGCGGTAAGACAACACTCTCACAGCGTGAGCTTGCTCACCTCGAGTACTACGCTTCTTCACTCTC
>JAKSJT010000131.1 GCA_024402125.1 Bacteroidales bacterium | reverse complement strand
CTCCCTGGCGAGCCTGAGAAGAGAGCTACAATGGTTGCTGAGAACATTAAGAACAAGCAGGGTAAGACAATCAACGGTTACCACGCTCAGAACGTAAAGAACCTTCACGGTCAGTACTACTCAATCACAGCTCAGCTCTCTAAGACATTCGACTTCGGTCTCAATGCAATGGTAGCTTACACAAAGAGTGGTTCTACAGCACTTTCTGATGGTAACGGTGACCAGCTTGGTGAGTTCGCTAACATCATCACAAAGAGTGGTTCTAACACAACAGAGCTTGGTTACACAGAGTATGTTGCTCCTAGCCGTGTTATCGCTAACCTTGGCTATGACCTCACAGAGGGCAAGCACTTCGCAACACACTTCGGTCTCTTCTTCGAGGGTATCAATGCTGCTTACATCGAGAACGGTTCTAAGTCTAGATACACATATACAATGGCTAACGTAAGTGGTGGTTCTGCTCAGCAGGTTCTCTACATCCCTACAGATGCTGACCTTGCTAACATGCCATTCGCTGATGACGCTAACAAGGCTGCTTACAAGTCATTCATCGAGGGTGACAAGTACCTCAGCGCACACAGAGGTGAGTACGAGACAAGAAACGCTATCAAGTCTCCATGGCTTAACAGAATCAACTTCCATGTAGCTCAGGACTTCAACTTCAATGGTATCGGTGGCAAGACTAACACAATTCAGCTCGCTCTTGATATCAACAACCTCGGCAACATGATTAACAGCAACTGGGGCACATATGACTACCTCAAGAGCAAGCAGGTTCTCGCATTCAAGAATGGTGTTTACACATTCACAGAGCCAGTTTGGAACAAGCAGATGTCAACAGCATCTACATGGTCAATGCTCTTCAGCGTTAAGTACTCTTTCTAATATAGACAACAGTTTATATTATAATATTTTAAAAAGTTGTTGGATTTTTTCCAGCAACTTTGTAGTTTTGTCATATATGAACACAATGTCTAACGCATACTGGTGGTGGCGCCTGTTACAACTTAAGTAGTCGTAAGAGGTTCAGCGCTCGTGTGTAGACCATAAGATAAAGGTTAGAGCTCTGCCGCACTGCGACAGAGCTCTTTTTATTTGTATACAAGATATTTACGCCATATGAGTTATTTAGTAGACAAGGAAGGTTACTACGGAGAATTCGGAGGAGCTTACGTTCCTGAAATCCTTCACAAATGTGTTGACGATCTTCAGAAAGAGTATCTGAAGGTTATTGAAAGTGAGGCATTCCAGAAGGAATACAGACAGCTTTTGACAGACTATGTCGGAAGACCTAGTCCGCTTTACTATGCCAATCGTCTTTCTGAGAAGTATGGAGCTAAGATCTATCTTAAAAGAGAAGATCTCAACCACACAGGTGCTCATAAGATCAACAACACAGTTGGACAGATTCTCATAGCAAGACACATGGGAAAGACCAGAATCATCGCAGAGACTGGTGCAGGTCAGCATGGAGTAGCAACTGCTACTGTATGTGCCCTATTCAACATGAAGTGCGTTGTCTACATGGGAGCAACTGATGTTGCACGTCAGCATGTCAATGTTGAGAAGATGAAGATGCTTGGTGCTGAAGTTCGTCCTGTAACCTCAGGTAACATGACTCTTAAGGATGCAACAAACGAGGCTATCAGAGACTGGTGCTGCAATCCTTCGGATACATTCTATATCATCGGATCAACCGTTGGACCTCACCCATACCCAGATATGGTAGCTAGACTACAGTCTGTCATCAGCGAAGAAATCAAATGGCAGCTTAAGGAGAAGATCGGAAGAGACTACCCTGACTACCTTATGGCTTGCGTAGGTGGCGGATCCAATGCAGGTGGAACAATCTACCACTATATTGATGATGAGAGGGTGAAGATCGTTCTCTCTGAAGCAGGTGGACTCGGTGTAGATAGCGGAAAGACAGCTGCAACTATAGCCCTTGGGAAGGTCGGTATCCTTCATGGAGCAAAGAGCTATGTCATCCAGAGTGAGGACGGACAGATTGAGGAACCATACTCAATCAGTGCTGGACTTGACTACCCTGGTATCGGACCTATGCATGCAAACATGGCAGCGAAAAGCAGAGCTCAGATTGTTGCCGTAAATGATGACGAGGCCGTAGCGGCAGCATATGAACTCACCAAGCTCGAAGGTATCATCCCGGCTCTTGAAAGTGCACATGCACTTGGCGCCCTTCCAAAGATGAAGTTCAATCCTGATGATGTAGTGGTACTGACAGTATCAGGAAGAGGAGACAAGGATATCGAGACATACCTTAACTACTATACGAAGTAAGCGATGGCACTATACAAGTATACAACAGCTAGTAAGGCTCTATTAGGAGATCTATACACTCCTGTATCAGCCTACATGCGACTTAGAGACATATCAGCGGAGTCTATCCTTATGGAAAGCTCCGACTATCATACAGGAAAGAACTCCCGTTCTTTCATCGCTGTTCATCCTATCGCGAAGGTCAGCATCTCCCATGGTGTAGGAACATGCCAGTTCCCTGACGGAAAGACTTTCGAGCATGAAATCACTTTAGAGTATCGAAGCGATGCTATCATTGGAGAGTTCATGAGAAGCTTTGAGTTCGAAGGAACTGATCAGAATGCTCTCAAATGCTGCCAGCTTTGGGGATTCACATCATTCAATGCTGTGAGGTATTTCGAGAACATTGATGTCAAGGATGAAACTCAGGCAAAGAATGATGCTCCTGATATGGTATATTCACTGTTCAAGTACATCATCGAATTCGACCACTTCAATAACAAGATGTCCATTCATGAGATCCTCTCAGAAGGAGAAGAGTCAAGCATCGACACAATTGAAAGGGCACTTAACCGTCAGATAGTATCAAGCCAGAACTTCAGACCTGTCGGTGATGTCACTTCCCCACTTTCGGACGATCAGCACAAGGAAAATATCAGAAAAGGTATCCAGCACTGCAAAAGAGGTGATGTGTTCCAGATTGTGCTATCAAGAAGATTCATTCAGAAATATGAGGGAGATGATTTCAAGCTATATAGAGCGCTAAGATCAATCAACCCTTCTCCATATCTGTTCTATATGGATTTCGGAGGATTCAGAATCTTCGGATCTTCTCCAGAGACACATTGCAGAATCGAAGCAGGTAAGGCGTTCATTGACCCTATCGCCGGAACAACAAAGAGAACCGGAGATGATGTTCAGGATGCCAAGAACGCTGAATTCCTTCGCAATGACCCTAAGGAGAATGCAGAGCATGTAATGCTTGTTGACCTTGCTAGAAACGACCTCTCCAGAAATTGTATCGGTGTGAAGGTGGACTTCTACATGGTTCTTCAGTACTACTCTCATGTCATTCATCTTGTAAGTAGAGTCAGCGGAGATCTAGAGAAGGAAGCAGATCCTGTAAAGGCTTTCATCGACACATTCCCGGCAGGAACTCTGTCAGGAGCTCCAAAGGTCCGTGCCATGCAGCTTATCAGTGAGTATGAACCTCACAATAGAGGAGCCTATGGTGGATGCGTTGGTAGTATCTCTTTCGATGGATCTCTCAACCAGGCAATCACAATCAGAACATTTGTCAGCAGGAACCAGGAGCTCTGGTTCCAGGCTGGTGGCGGTATTGTAGCGAAGAGTGACCCTGAATACGAGCTTCAGGAAGTAAACAACAAGCTCGGTGCCCTTCGTAAGGCAATTGTACTCGCAAGTGAAATGTAATCAGTGAGGACAGGATATGAAAATTGTAATGATAGATAACTACGATTCGTTTACATACAATCTGGTTCACCTTGTAAAGGAACTTGGAGCTGACATTACTGTCTACAGGAATGACCAGTTCAAGCTTGAGGATCTGGAAGAATTCGATAAGATCATGCTCTCACCAGGCCCTGGCATCCCAGAAGAAGCAGGTCTTCTTCTCCCTGTGATCAGGACATATGCAGGCAAAAAGCCAATCCTTGGTATCTGCTTAGGAGAACAGGCAATCGGTGAGGTCTTCGGAGGAACTCTTGTAAACCTCAGTGATGTTTTCCATGGAGTACAGACTCCTTGCCATCTTAAAGGCAATGACTACATCTTTGAATCCCTCCCTGAAGACATAAAGGTAGGAAGATACCATTCATGGGTAGTTGATGCGGCATCACTTCCAGAGTGTCTGGAAATCACAGCCGCAAGTGACGAAGGACAGGTTATGGCACTCCGCCATAAGGAATATGACATAAGAGGAATTCAGTTCCATCCGGAAAGTGTCCTGACGCCTGATGGAAAAGTAATGATCAGTAACTGGATCAATCATTAATCAAGCATTAAACGAACAGACAATATGAAAGCATTTCTTAACAAACTCATCGAAGGAGTTGTCCTAACACGTGAAGAGACTCACGAAATCATGCTCGGCATTGTTGCAGAGAAGTACAACGACTGCCAGATTGCAGCACTTCTTATGGCTCTTCAGACAAGAGGTGTAACAGTAGATGAGCTGCTTGGATTCAGAGACGGACTCCTTGAGACAGGTAAAAGAATCAATCTTGACGACTACAACACACTTGATATAGTAGGAACAGGTGGAGACGGAAAGAACACTTTCAATATCTCGACTTGTTCAGCCTTTGTAATTGCAGGTGCAGGATACAAGGTATCAAAGCACGGTAACGGAGGCAGTACCTCTGTAAGTGGAGCCAGCAACGTCCTTCAGGGTCATGGAGCCAAGTTCACAGACGATGAGGATCTTCTCAAGAGATCACTTGAGGAATCTGGTGTCTGCTACTTCCATGCACCACTATTTGCATACGGTATGAAGTTCGTCGGCCCAACAAGAAGAGCTCTTGGCGTCCCTACATGCTTTAACCTCCTGGGACCACTTGTCAACCCATGTCATCCTAAGAACTCATTCCATGGAACAGCGACTCAGGCTCAGCAGAGACTCTATGTCAACGCTCACCAGAAGATTGGTGACAACTTCGGAGTTGTGACAAGCTATGACGGATACGATGAGATATCTCTTACCAGTGGATTCAAACTAGTGACAAATGACTTCGAGAAGGTATTCACCCCTAAGGATCTCGGATTCAACTACGTGTACCCTAAGGATATCTACGGAGGTGAAACTGCTGCAGATGCGATGAAGATATTTGACAATGTACTCGAGGGATGTGCTACCGAAGCTCAGAAGTCTGTTATCCTCGCTAATGCAGCTTGCGGCATATCAGTTATTGACCGTAACATTTCAGTAGAGGATTCAATTGCAATGGCAAGAGAATCCCTTGACAGCGGTAAGGCCCTCGCAGCATTCAAGAAGTTCCTTGAAATTAACAGCTAGTCAAAGTGAAAGACATCCTATCAGAAATAGTAGCCGACAAGGCCGTAGAAGTCGCTAAGGCAAAAGAGATTCTTCCTTTGGAGACACTAAGGGAGATGGCTCTTGCTGCACCTAAGTCAACACGTAGCATGAAAGAGGCTCTCGCCTCTTCATCATCTGGTATCATCTCTGAATTCAAAAGGAAGTCCCCTTCCAAGGGATGGATACATAAGAAAGCTGACCCAATGGTTGTCATCCCTTCGTATGAGGCAAGCGGAGCATCCGCTATCAGTATCCTGACTGACTTCAAATACTTCGGAGGATGCCAGGATTTCATTAGCGGACTAAGGTCACAGATCAGTATCCCTATTCTTAGAAAGGACTTCATCATAGATGAGTACCAGCTGTACGAGGCTAGACTTATAGGAGCAGACGCAGTTCTTCTAATCGCAGCCTGCCTTGAAAAGGAGCAGTGCCAGACTCTTCTTCTAAAAGCACACGAGCTTGGTCTAGAAGTGCTTCTTGAGACTCACTCCCCTAGCGAGCTTGAATACATCACTGAAGATGTTGATATGGTAGGAGTCAACAACAGAAACCTTGGAACCTTCCACACAGACATTCAGAACTCATTCAATATGGCAGAAGCACTAAAGGCTGCCGTAAAAGAAAGGGCTTACTCAAGCTCACCTGTTCTGGTATCCGAGAGTGGTATCTCCAATCCTGATACTGTCTCCGAACTTCGAAAAGCCGGATTCAGAGGATTTCTTATGGGAGAGAACTTCATGAAGACCGAAAACCCCGGCAATACTCTAAAGACCTTTATAACCCATCTGGAGGAAATGTAATGCAAAGCGGAAAGATCATCAAAGTCTGCGGAATGACAAAAGGAGAGAACATACAGGAGATCGAGGCACTGGGCGTAGATTTCCTTGGCATGATCTTCTATCCTAAGTCTCCCAGATTCATAACGGAAAAACCTTCCTATCTTCCAAGCAAAGCAAAGAAAGTTGGAGTATTTGTCAACACTTCCCCTGAGGTTATCCAGATACAGGACATAAGATACAGGTTTGACTATATACAGCTTCATGGGAATGAGTCTCCTGAGCAGTGCAAAGAACTCATCGGATATGGATTCAAGCTAAGCAAAGCCTTCAGCATTGAGACTCCGGAAGACATAGAAAGGACAAAAGACTATGACGGTCTTTGTGAGTATTTCCTGTTTGACACCAAATGCAAGGGAGTCGGAGGCAGCGGAAAAGTGTTTGACTGGAGTATACTTGATCTATATAAAGGTGAAACCAAGTTTCTCCTGAGTGGAGGCCTTTCACTTGAGAACATTGATCAGATAAAGGCATTCAAGCATGACAAGCTCGCAGGATACGACCTTAACAGCAGGTTTGAGACAGAACCAGGAATAAAGGATACACAAAGAATAAAAGAATTTATACAGCTACTAAAATATGAACAGAATTGACAAACTATTTGGCAGCAACCCTCAAAGACTGCTTTCAATATATTTCTGTGCAGGAGCTCCAACTCTTGAAGGAACTGCTGATGTGATCAGAACTCTGGAAAAGAACGGAGTCAATATGATTGAGGTTGGTATGCCTTTCAGCGACCCTATGGCAGATGGTCCTGTCATCCAGGACGCTGCAACAAAGGCCCTGAAAAACGGCATGTCCCTTAAGAAGCTCTTCTCTCAGCTCAAGGACATAAGAAAAGACGTGAATATTCCTCTTATTCTTATGGGATATCTCAATCCTGTCTTCCAGTACGGGTTCGAGAACTTCTGCATCTCATGTAAGGAAGTGGGAGTTGACGGAATGATTATCCCTGACCTTCCATTCCGCGACTATCAGGAAATATACAAGCCTATAGCTGACAAATACGACCTCAAATTCGTATTCCTCATCACTCCTGAAACCAGCGAAGAGAGAATCCGACTCATTGACGAGAACACAAGCGGATTTGTGTACATGGTTTCTTCTGCTTCAACAACAGGAGCACAGAAGGACTTCAATGAAGCAAAGCAGGCATACTTCAAGAAGATTGAAGACATGAACCTCCGCATCCCTAGAGTTGTCGGATTCGGTATAAGCAACAAACAGACTTATGATGCTGCATGTGCTCACTCTTCAGGCGGTATTGTTGGAAGCCGTTTTGTAACGCTTCTTGACAAAGCAAGTAGTGAAGGACTTTCTCCAGAAGAGGCAACAGACAAGGCGATCAAACAGCTCAAATCCGATCTCGGACTCTAATAATCGCACATAATTTTACTAGACAAAAACAGGCCCACGGGTCTGTTTTTGTCATTTAAACAGATGGATTCTTGATATTTGTACATTTCGACAAAGAAAAAACTTAACAAAAATTGTAAATCTTCATTTGCCGAAAAAATGGTAAGTAAAATAAAGAAATCCCAATTTTAGGCACTATATACCTAGCAAAGTGGCGGTCTCCTGGA
>JAKSJT010000130.1 GCA_024402125.1 Bacteroidales bacterium | reverse complement strand
TATGAGAAGTTCGATGATGCTCTTCCTTTTGCCGATGAGATTGTGGCAGCCTATGAGGAGTCGGGATATGATGCTGTTCTTAGCCATATGGCGGCACTTGACTTTATCAGCGTTGTCAAGATGAAGACAGAAGGTAAGGAAGCGGCTCTAGATGAGATAGAGTCTTTCCGAAAACAGTATATTGAAGGATCTGACCTTGAAAAGGAAGATCAGGTTACCTTTGCTCTTGACTTTATGATCAAGCAACTTGATGATATAGAAAATGAGGAGGAAGAACTCCATATTGAGGATTTCGAATAATAAAAATCCAGTATATGAAACGAATACTTATACATTTTACAGCTTTAGCGATTCTTTTGTTGACGGCCAGTTGCTCTGGCAATAAAGTAGTGAACTTAGAAGAGTGGGTGACCCTTGCGGAGAGTACCGATTTCAGAAAAACACCACGTTACGATGAGACGATGGAGTATTTCAAACGTATGGCAGAGTTCTCTCCTATGGTTAATTTCGCGAAGTTTGGAGTAAGTCCGCAGGGCAGGGATCTCAATGTGGTGATCTTTGATAAGAACGGTTACGCTGACCCTAAGGATGTCCGAAAGAAGGGACGTCTGGTTGTTCTGGTACAGTGCTGTATCCATAGCGGTGAGCCAGATGGCAAGGATGCTAATATGATCTTTTTTAGGGATATGATCCTGAAAGGGGAGAACGCGGATCTTCTTGATGATATCACATTCGTCTTGATTCCAATATTCAATGTGGACGGTCATGAGGATTTCAGAGCTACTAACCGTATCAATCAGAATGGTCCTGAGGAACTCGGTACTAGAAACACTGCTCAGCTTCTTAATCTTAACCGTGACTATCTGAAATGTGATACCCCTGAACTTAAGGCCTGGATGAATCTCTACAACAGATGGGATCCGGAACTATTCATTGACTGTCATGTGACAAATGGAGCTGATTTCCAGTATGTCATGACATATGACATTGAGAACCACGGAAAGGCTATTTCAGAGCCTCTTCATAGTTTCTCTGTAAATGTCTATGAGAAGGAACTCAACGAGCGTATGACTGCAGCTGATTTCCCTATGTTCCCATACTGCGAATATGAAAGAACTTACGCTCCAGAACTTGGTGCATCGCTAGATGTGTTTGATCCACGATATTCTCAGAGCTATGTAGCTTACAGAAACCGTCTGGGTCTTCTTTTGGAAACTCATATCTACAAGCCATACAAGGAAAGGGTTATGGCTACATTGGAGGCTATTCGTCAGAGTGCATATATACTGAAGGATCATAAGGCTGAACTTGTCAAGGCAATTAATGATGCGGATGCTTTCACAGCGAGCCCTTCATTCAGAAATGAGCCGTTCCCTCTAAAGTTCGAAATAGACAAGAGTGAAGTGACATATGTGGATTATCTGGGCTGGCAGCGTGATACTATCATAAGCGACCTTTCCGGTGGTAAATGGGTAAAGCATAACTACGATAAGCCGATGACATATAATGTCCCTCTTTATAAGACACAGAAAGTCACAATGGCTGTTAAGATTCCTAAGGCTTATGTTATCCTGCCACAGTATAGTTACTTGATTGAGCTCCTTGATCTTCATGCTCTGAAGTACACTGTTCTCGATGAAGCTCAGGAATTAGATGTTGAGACATACCGCTATACCGGAGGAAGGTTCTCAACTCGTCAGAGTGAGGGTAGAGTACCTGTCGTGTCTGCTACATATACTACACAGGATGAAACAATACTATGCCCTAAGGGAAGTATTGTAGTAGGTATGGATCAGCCTAATGCCAAGCTTGCTGTATACATGTTTGAGCCTGACGCTCCAGGATCACTAACATATTGGGGCTTTTTCAATGTCCATGTTCAGTCAGACAATGAGTATTGGGTAAATCCAGCATACATGGAGTTTAAGGGAAGGGAGATGCTTGCAGAGAATCCTGCAATCAAGGCTGAGTTTGATGCGAAGATGAAGGATCCTTCTTTTGCTAATAGTCCTGATGCAATCCTTAATTATTTCTATGGCATCTGTAAGAAACAGTCTCATCAGGATAATGAACTTCATCCAGTATTCAGATTGATGGACTAATTAATGTGCGTTATATAGATACCTCTAATAGGAATTCGGGTCGATCATTGTCGGCCCTTTTCTTTTGCCCTGCCGTTATTCCTGGGAGTCCTTATCTATGGGCTGATAGATCTCATTCGGATGCCATAGTACAAATATGCAGCACCAGATCACCCTAATTCGAACTTCTTAGAATTCATGTTCAGGGCATAGAGTGATTGTAAATTCTTAATTCTCGCTGCAGGGATTATTGACTCTATTTGTGGTACCACATAATAATAAAAGGGCGCATCTCCCGACGTGCCCCTTCCATTGAAGTTTGATAGTTAATTATTATTTGAAGCTCTTATAGTTTAAGTCGCCCGTTTGGGCTTATTTGTCTAGGTTGTACTAGCGCGGCCAGTCTTCAAATATTAATAGGTTTTTGTAATTCGTTAGATTAGGTTTAATAGCTCAATATTTATCACTTTTGCCGCGCCTAAATCATCAAGTATAGTCTAAGTTATGAAAAATGTTCTTCGTCTAATTTTTAGATCTGAAGTTTTAAAGTTTAAGTTTAGGAAAGTAGCGTGTGCTACATATTTTGCTTTTTTTAGTCTTTATTTCCGTTTTGCAGCTTAGAATGTGATTCCGATTCTGAAGCTAAGTCCACCCATATTGCTTGCTACTGTGTTGTAGCTCTGCTTGCCGTTTACGAGTGTCATTGTTGTATGCTGTCTCTGGTATGTGCAGTAGCTTGCACCGATGTCCATTCTGTTCTCACCAAGGTTGAAACCTACACCAAGTGTGAACTGTGCAAATGCACCAGAGTTGTAATATCTGTCATAAGTAGCGTCCTGGTTCTGTCCCTTTGCTACATAGAATGCTCCCTTATTCTCATCAACAGCTCTTGTAAGGACTGCTCTGTAACCGAGATCAACTGAAACGAATGGACAAACCTTTGCTGAAGGAATGAAATCGCTTCTCATCTGGATGAATAGAGGAGTGTTTGTTGCTGATTTTGTGTTCTCAGAAACAATTCCTGAGTTAGTCTCTGTGATTCTATAATCGCTCTTGATGTCAGCGTCAAAACCGAAACCAAAACCAAATCCGAGGTATGGAGAAACTCTGTATCCAGCGATTACTGAAATGTTACCCATTGGGTTCTCTGTACCCTTGTCAGCTGATCCATCGGAGAATAGAACTACTGAAGATGCCTGAAGTGAGAGAGTTGGTCCCTGAGCCTTGTTGAAGTTAGAGTAATCCTGAGCTGAGAGAACTGATGAAATACCTGCAAAGAGGATTGCGATTGTAAGAACGAAGTGCTTCATAATAATAATGTTTAGTTTAATGTTTAGTTTAATGTTTAGTTTAAGCTTCAAAGTCAACCGGAAGTTTAGGTCGTTGTCCGAGGTTGACAATGCAAAGGTACAACTAAATTTATTAATTCAAAATATTTTTGCATTTATTTTTGTAAAAACATTTTTAAAAGATAAAATTAGTTTTGTGTTGTCTTGTGTTAAACTATTGAAAGATAATATAATAGGTCTAGAAATTTACGAATACAAAATTTTCGAAAATTTTATGAAATAATCAATTTGGGGACTTGACTTTTGGATTTTGAGGCGAATACTAATTGCCTTTTATGTATTCTTTGTTCTGGAAAGAGATGGTTTTCTACTTCGCTTTCTCACATTAAATTGTCCTTGTCTGTCTGTTTTTCTTCGCAAATTTTGCTAAGTAACCATTTTGTTATTCGACCTTTTTGACAGAAAAAGGCCATCCGATAGATGACCTTATGATAAATTATTTCATTTTTTAATGCTTTTTTGTTCCTCTTTCAGCTTCTGCTTCGAGCGGATTGTCCGGCCAGTAGTGTTTAGGATATCTTCGTTTCAGCTCTTTTTTAACCTCGAAATATGTCCCGTTCCAGAAACTTCTAAGATCTGTAGTGAGCTGCACCGGTTTAAAACCAGGAGATAATAGTTCAATCAGTACAGGAATTTTTCCATCGTTTACGGTTGGTGTGTCCAATAGTCCGAAACATTCCTGAAGTCTTACTTTCAAAACAGGGGCATCAGCTCCTTGGCGATAGTCAATTCTTATTCTGCTTCCAGTCGGTACTTGTATATGGGTTGGAGCTAGCCTGTTAGTCTGGTTCTGCTGTTCGTATGATAGAAGTCCCCAGATTACATCGCCCATTTTTATCTTATCCAGATTTGGTGAAAGTGATACCTTTTCTAAATATAGAGGCAGCCATTCTTCTATTTTTCTGATAACTGCTGGTGTACTTACATCTGGAAGTTCCAATTCTGGATACCAACTGCTGACAGCATTTATTCTCCTTTGAAGATTCTGAACTTCATCATCAAACGAAAACATGCTTTCACCTTCTTTTTTAGCTGCTTCGCAGATTACTTTCAGGATGGACTCCTTGTCGAAGGAGTCCATCTGCTTTGAAGAGACTACAAGATTGCCGATACGTTTTTCTCTTTGAGCAGTGATCACATGTCTCTTGCTGTCCCATGAAATGTTGTCTCTAGTCCAGCATAGATCTTCTATGTCATTTGTATCTAAAGGTGCGGCAAGGAAAATTCTTCCAAGGGATCCGTCATTTCTGGAATTCATCGATGCTACTGCAATCCAATCATGAGCAGATATGCTGTCTGATTTGTCAGCTGAGGCTATCTCTCCATTCGCTAAATTGAAAGTTCCGATGCCTTCGGGCTTGACTTTGGCAATTCTTTCAGGATATGCCTCCGCTATCAGCATTCCGACTTCGTAAGGATTGACGGATGAATTGTCTTCCTTAACTTTTAATAAGGAATGATACTGATCTGATATTTTGTTAATCCTGCTCCAGACTTTAGAGTTCGCTCCGTTTCTTCTGTTTTTTCTCAGTTCATCCAATCTTATTGAGATATCACTGTCTGTTGCATTTTGACTGAGAGGGTCTTTCTCTTCCAGTATTGCGGCAATGTCACAGCCAAGTGATTTGATCTGTTGAGAATTTGCCCTTAGCAGCATTTTAGAGATGCGAGGATGACATGGAAGTGATGACATCTTAGATCCAATAGTAGTAATATTGCCATCAGCATCTATGGCTCCCATGAGATTAAGGAGCTTTGAGCTTCTGAATACTGATACGCTTGGGGGAGGAGTGATCCAGTCAAGTGCTGTTATGTCGCTCTCGCCCCAGGCTGCAACTTCCAATACGGTTCCGCAGAGGTCAGCTTCCATTATCTCCGGAGTCCTGGCAGTCGACATCTGGCTCTCTAGACCCTTGCTCCATAGTCTGTAACAGACTCCAGGAGCAACTCTACCTGCTCGTCCCATTCTTTGGGTTGCCATATCCAAACTTATTCGGACAGTCTCAAGTCTGCTTAGAGCGTTCTGGGAGTTGTAGACCATTTTTCTGCAGAATCCCGAATCTATCACAATCCTTACTCCTTCAATTGTGAGTGATGTCTCAGCTATTGGAGTTGCAAGGACTACTTTTCTCTCTCCCCTAGAACTTGGCGCTATTGCATCATGCTGCTGCTTTACTGAAAGCATTCCATAGAGTGGACAGATATGGGTATCTCCTAGGGCTGTTCCCAGGAGTTCTTCGCATTTACGGATTTCTGCCTCACCTGGTAGGAATGCCAGAATGTCGCCTTCGTGCTCCTTGTGTGCCTGTCTAATAATGTGTGCTACGGTTTCTGCGCATACGCCAGGATCTCTTATCTCGTCTGAGTATTTTATCTCTACTGGATACATCTTTCCCTCGGATTCTATGAGGGGAGCATCAAGGGACTTGCAGATAGTGTCAGCATCTATAGTTGCAGACATTATAACGATCTTGAGATCCGGACGTAGTATCTTTTTGATTTCTCGAACAAGAGCCAGATCCAAATCGCTATTCAGGCTCCTTTCATGAAACTCATCGAAGATGATCACTGAAACGCCATCCAGTGTCGGATCTGAGATAAGCATTCTTGTGAGGATACCTTCTGTTAGAACTTCGATTCTGGTGGAAGAAGATACCTTGCTCTCGAATCTTACTCTATATCCGACTGTTTCACCAACCTTTTCTCCGATAATTGATGACATTCTTTCGGCAATCTGTCTAGCTGCTATTCGTCTAGGCTCAAGCATAAGAATCTTGCCTCTATCGTCAAGACCATTTAAGACAGTTAGAGGAAGGACTGTTGACTTACCGGCTCCTGGGGGTGCAGTAACAACTGCCGCTCCTTTTTCCCTTAGAGCAGCATTCAATGCCTCGGATACTTCCATGGCTGGAAGTGAGCTTGCTTTAATGTCAACAAATTGGACCAAAACAGTTGAGTTGTATTCGTCTGCGAAGATAATAATTCTGACAAAAACAAAGAGGGCTCCAATAATGGACCCTCAGTTGTATATCTATAATATGTATGTTATCTTCTGGTAGTCGCACCCATAGGAACAGTTCTTTCCTGAGTGAAGCATTCTCCTGCCCATTTCATGGCATGAGGAAGACATTTTCTCCAGAAAATCCAGTTATGTGCTCCGTCTGCGATACGGATTTCACAAGGAACTCCTACATCCTTCATCAAAAGGAATACCTCTGACTGGTCTCTGTTGAGTTCATCGTCACCGCACTCGATGCAGAAGTTGACCATTCTCTTCTGGTTCTCTGGCATCTTCTGAAGAAGAGTGTAGATGTCGTTGTCAAGCCAATGCTGAGGGAGATTACCTTTTTTGTCCATTGGTCCGAAGTATGCCTGGGCATACCATCCTCCGTCATTCTGCTTGAAAGAGTTTTCAAGTCTCCACTTTCCGAACATACCGATGCTCATGCCGTAGCAGGCTGTGAACATGTCAGGATGCTTGATTGCGTAGAGAAAAGATCCGTATCCGCCCATTGAAAGGCCAGAGATTGCTCGGTACTGACGTTCTGTTCTAACTCTGTATGTCTTTTCGATATGAGGGATAAGCTCCTTGAAGAAGTAATCCTCATAATCGAACGATCCGTCGTATTTGTTTGCGTACCAGTTCTGGATTCCATCAGGCATTACAATTACCATAGGGATGGATTCTCCTGATGCGATGGTCTTGTCGGCAATTGCACCGGCCTGGCCTTTAAGAAGCCAGTCCTTCCAGTTGTCTCCACCTCCGTGAAGAAGGTATAGTACAGGATACTCGATACTTGAGGTCTCGTATCCATCAGGAAGATAGATGGAGTAGTGTGTTGTCTGCTTCAGAATCTTGCTCTCAAGTGTGCAGTCACTTCTGGAGATGCTCTGGCAGAAAGCAGCTGTGCATACAAGTAGGACAGCTAGTGTCGATAGAATCTTTTTCATTGTGTTTTTTTGTGTTGTGTGAATGGTACTATAAAGATACCTCATTTTGCAGAAATCACAAAGGACTTCCCGAATCACTTCGGAAAGCCCTCCTTTATAGGGTGATTTCACCCAAAAATGAAAAGAAATGGATGTATTGTTAAGTCCTTTTGTATAATAGACTAAGAAAGATGTACTTTCACTACATTCTTTTCGACATTTTTTCTTTAGATATCATGGATTTGATACCAAGGTTATATGCTTATTGACTACATTTGTGCCAGCAAAACTAAATTATATGTCACAGGTTTGGATAAGTGCAGCGGGACTTTCCCTTGCAACTATAATAGGATCGCTACTTGGTTTCGGGATTAAGAATCTTCCTCATAAATGGAATGATTGTGTCCTTGGATATT
>JAKSJT010000013.1 GCA_024402125.1 Bacteroidales bacterium | reverse complement strand
TGGAAAGCATTTCCGGAGTTAGAATTCCAGCAAATAAGCCAATCCTAGGCGAGGCTGTATTTACTCAGAGTGCAGGTATCCATGCGGATGGTGACTCAAAGGGAGGCCTTTACATGAACCAGCTTTTGCCTGAGAGATTCGGAAGAGTCAGAAAGTATGCACTCGGTAAGACCAGCGGAAAGGCAAGCATCAAAAATAACCTTGAGGCACTAGGAATCAAGCTTAACCCAGAGCAGATCAAGCTTGTCACAAAGAGAGTCGTAGAACTCGGTGACAAGAAGGAGGATGTGACTCCTGAGGATCTTCCATTCATCATCTCTGATGTTCTTAAGGGAGAATTCTCGGCAGCTAAAGACAGAATCAAGATTGTGAACTACAGTCTTCAGCTCACAAGGGGCATGAAGCCAGTTGCCACAATACAGATATCAATAGATGGCATCGTGTATGAGGAGGTTGCTTCGGGAGCCGGTCAGTACGATGCATTCATGAAGGCCCTCTGGAAGGTTTACGATAGGCTCGGAAAACCTCACCCTCGTCTTGTTGACTACACTGTCAGCATCCCTCCAGGAGGAAAGACAGACGCCCTTACCCAGACAGTCATTACTTGGGATAACGGCGGTAGTGAGCTCAAGACTAGAGGTCTTGATGCCGACCAGACTGAAGCAGCTATCAAGGCTACCTTCAAGATGTTGAATATGATTGAAAATTTAAATTAAGAAATAATGAAACTCAAAATCGCAAAACTTCCTGGAGACGGTATCGGTCCAGAAGTAGTAGAGCAGGCTGTCAAGGCAGTTGATGCTGTTGCAAAGAAATTTGGTCACGAAGTAGAGTATACTTTCGGATATGTTGGTGCTTGTGCTATTGACAAGACTGGTTCAGCATTCCCAGAGGAAACTTATCAGACATGTCTTAACGCTGACGCTGTCCTTTTCGGTGCAGTAGGTGATCCTCGTTATGACAATGATCCTACAGCTAAGGTTCGTCCTGAGCAGGGTCTTCTTGCTATGCGTAAGCAGCTCGGTCTTTTCTCTAACCTTCGTCCTGTAGAGACTTTCAAGAGCCTCATCCACAAGAGCCCTCTTAAGGAGGAACTCGTTGATGGTGCAGACTTCCTCTGCATCCGTGAGCTTACAGGTGGTATGTACTTCGGTGAGAAGGGTAGAAGAGACAATGGCGATACAGCATATGATACAAACCTCTATCATCGTTTCGAGGTGGAGCGTATCCTCAAGCAGGCATTTGAGTTCGCTATGCGTCGTCGCAAGCACCTTACAGTAGTTGACAAGGCTAATGTCCTCGAGTCTTCACGTCTTTGGAGACAGGTGGCTCAGGAGATGGCTCCTCAGTACCCAGAGGTTCAGACAGACTACATGTATGTTGACAACGCTGCAATGAAGCTTATCACAGGTCCTAAGTTCTTCGACGTCCTCGTTACAGAGAACACATTCGGAGATATCCTGACAGACGAGGCTAGCTGCGTATCAGGTTCTATGGGACTTCTCGCATCTGCTTCTATCGGTGAGAAGACAGGCGTATATGAGCCAATCCATGGTTCATACCCACAGGCTGCTGGCAAGAACATCGCTAACCCTCTTGCTACAATCCTTTCAGCAGCCATGATGTTCGAGTATGCATTCGGCATGATGGAGGAAGGTAAGGCAATCCGTGAGGCAGTTGCAAAGAGCATCGACGAGGGTATCGTGACAGAGGATCTCGCTGGTGACGGAAAGGCATACAGCACTTCAGAGGTTGGTGACTGGGTAGCAGCTCACATTTAATCAGTTGAAACAAAATTTAAAACACACATAATTATGGCAGAATTGGATTGGTCTAATCTTTCTTTCCAGTATAGAAAGACAAATGCAATTATTGTAAGTTATTACAAAGACGGTGAGTGGTCAGCTCCTGTCGCTACAAAGGATTTTGATTTCCATTTTAGCGCATTTGCAGGTGTATTCCACTATGCTAACGCATGTTTCGAGGGCTTGAAGGCATTCAGAGGTGCAGACGGTAAGGTTCGTCTTTTCCGTCCGGATATGAATGCTAAGAGAATCCAGAGCAGTGGACGTCATCTTGACATGGCAGTTCCTTCTGAGGAGATGTTCATCGAGATGTGTCTTCAGTGCGTTCGTGAGAACATTGAGTTCCTTCCACCTTACGGTTACGGTGCATCAATGTATCTTCGTCCTGTTCTTATCGGTATGAACCCTCAGCTTGGCATCGCTTCTTCTAAGGAGGTTCTCTTCGCTGTCATGTGTTCTCCTGTAGGAACATACTCAGGTGCTAAGATCCTTACTCCTGGTACAGCTGTAATCTCTAGAAACTATGACCGTGCAGCTCCAAATGGAACAGGTGCATTCAAGCTTGCTGCAAACTACGCAACTTCACTCCATCCATACAACCTTGCTCACAAGCTTGGTTATAGAGAGCTTCTTTTCCTTGACCCTGCAACAAAGACAAAGGTTGATGAGTTCGGTTCATCAAACTTCCTCGCTATCAAGGGAAATACATATGTAACTCCACTTTCTGACTCGGTTCTTCCTTCTATTACAAACAATACTCTTCAGGCTGTAGCTGCTGATTTCGGCATGACAGTGGAGAAGAGACCAGTTCCTGTTGAGGAAATCGCTGAGTTCGATGAGATCAACGCTTGCGGTACAGCAGTAGTTATCACTCCTATCTGCTCAGTTGACGACAAGCCAACTCTCGAAGGTGCAGAGATCACAAAGACATACAAGGTTCCTTCAGGAGACGAGTGCGGTAAGGTATCTCGTAAGCTCTATGACAGAATCCGTGGTATTCAGGATGGTCTTGAGGAGGATACACATTCATGGAATGTATTCCTTGACTAATTGAGTCATCGAATAGACAATACAAAGACAGGGCGAATCCTTTACTGGAAACGCCCTGTTATTATTTTGTCCTGACTTCTCAATCAGTCCTTGGTTGCAGTTACTGTAATGGCAACGATTTGCTGTCCGGTTCCTACAGTGTGGGAAATCTTAATGGAGATATTTGCTACCTGAGAGTCTCCATCTGTCATTGTTGCGCTTGATGCTTTGTCCAGATTCTTGTTGGGATGGAACTTCATTTTTCCATTGTCAATATAACCATTGAAGGAAACTCCTTCGTTGATGTTCTGGAATGATATTTTGCATGAGAATGTATCCTTCCCTGTGGGATAAACATTCATAACACCAGTAGCGCTCATTGTGGCCTTTCCATAGTTTGCTGTTCCATCTAGAATGTAGTGGCCGACATATGCATCAACAGGAAAGTCCTCCTTTGTGCAGGAAGAAAGAAGACAAATGCAGACTGTCAATATGGATAATAGAATTTTGTTCATTAGCGGAAACGATTTTTTTGATTATCTTTACTAAGATAACGATTTTTTTGATTAGTTATGTACAAATATTTGACAACCATTGCTCTGACACTCTTAATGGGTACTTTGCTTTCAGCACAGAATGTTCCAATAACATTCTCAAAGAATCAGGCGGTAGTGAAGACTCCGGGCATTACATACAAGTACACTGATGTAAAAGTCATCCCTATTCCTGGAAGAGAAGGTGAAGTGTCTTCTGAGGATCTCAGAAAGTATGACAGGTTTGCTCAGATGATGAGAGACAGTCTTCTTTTCGGAAACGATGACAGAGATCTGGAAACGAACATTCTGGATGCAATAGCAGAGGCTCGTCAGGATGGTAGTCTTAATAGGGTACCTTCAGGGCAGTCTTCATTCGACGTTACAAAAGTCCAGTGGAAGGAACAGTTTACAGGGGTCGATTACCATATCGGAGTGTCTTCTGAGGTGCCATTCGGATTCCTGAGCGGATACTCAGGACCTGCTTTTGGTCTTACAACAGATTTCGGACTATACTTCCAGAAGGCGTTCATCAAGCCGTCGATTGGATTTGGTGTAGCGAAGGCCAATATGAAAAAGCAAATGCAGGGAAGTATGTCAAATGGGAAACTGGTTCCAAACTTTAATCTGTCCTTGTCTGCAGGTTATATGGTTCTGGATAAGTCCAAGGTGTCATTGTCTCCGTTTGCCGGTTTTGGAATGGCATATTGGGACTATCGAGTACTGAGAACAGGAACAATCAGAATTACAGGTCTTGCAGCTATAGAGGGAATGGAGATGTCATTCCATCCTAGAAGGCTGATCAATTACGGACAGAACAATCCGCACATGAAGTACCCTTCCTATAGGTTTAGGATATATGCTAGTCAGATTGTGAAGTCCAATGCCACAGAGATACTCCCTTCAGTGAATGTATCCCTCTGCGTCGGAGTATACTCAAGAGGAATCAAGAAATAGGGAAGAGCTGACTTAAATGTCCACTGCAGTGAGCTTGTATCCAAGCTTATGAAGACCTATTGTCTCTCCGATTCTGAATATTACCTGAACACCTCTTACAATAACGTAGAACGCATCTACACTCTGCGCTTCAATTCCCTGATGTCTTATTAGGGAAATAGCTTCAGTTGCGCATGATCGAAGAATTCTGGCGATATCCTTGGCTTCGTCAGATTCAAGGTCAAGTCCAAGAATCTTGGTTGTTACATTGTCATCCAGATCATCGAATCCTCTCTCTCCATAGAGAGAGCTATAAGGCAAGTCCTTATAGCTTGTCCAGTCACTGTCCCACATCTTTGCTAGAGCAAGGCCGACATAGCCTGCCCAGGCGAAGCATACCTGAGGATATGCATTGTACTCCTTGATCGCATCAGCGAAATACTCCTTGATCCAGGTCTCCCACTTGTCGTCAATGTCAACGCTCTGAAGAAGACCTCCAGGGATGCATCCTTCCGCTGTGCAGTATGAAATGAGGTTCTTCTGCAGAATCTCCTCGAACTTGTCGTATAGTGCTGTATCTACCATTGTGAAATGACTTTTTAAACCGGTGGCAAAGATACGGACAATAATCATATTTCTTGTAGTGACTTATTCTAACGATTAAGAATAATTTTCTAAGCACAGTATGAGCTAAGAAAAACATTCTGAATATTGGCCAATATGTAGTGCATTTTTGACAATTAGGCTTTGTTTGTCTATCTTTGGATGTTTAATTGAAACTATAATGCCAGTTAGAATACCAGACCAGCTTCCGGCTATTGAGCTTCTCAAGCAGGAGAATATTTTCATGATAAACACAAGCCGTGCGACCACACAGGATATCCGTCCTCTTAAGATTGTCATTCTCAATCTTATGCCGATAAAGATAACCACAGAGACAGACCTTATCCGTCTTCTTTCCAATACTCCTCTTCAGCTTGACATAACATTCATGAAGATAAAGAGTCATACCCCAAAGAATACCCCTATCGAGCATATGAAGATGTTCTATGTGGATTTCGAACAGCTCAGGGACCAGAAGTTCGATGGTATGATCATTACAGGAGCACCTCTTGAGATGATTGATTTCGAAGAGGTGACATATTGGGATGAGGTTGCGGAGATCTTCGATTGGGCGAGAACCCATGTTACATCAACTCTATATATCTGCTGGGCTGCTCAGGCAGGACTCTATCACTTCTATGACATTCCGAAGAAGCTTCTTCCAATGAAGAGATTCGGTGTGTTCCCTCAGACAATCATCACCGAGGAACGCGTTCCTCTGTTCAGAGGTTTTGATGATGTGTTCAATATGCCGCAGAGCCGTCATACCCAGGTTGACGACGAGGCAATCCGTAAGAACCCTGAACTCTCAGTGCTTGCTGAATCTCCAGAGAGCGGTATCGGTATAGCATTGGCAAGAGGAGGACGAGAGATCTTCATAACAGGCCATCTTGAGTACTCTCCGATGACTCTCGATACTGAGTACAACAGAGACAAGGGTATTAGAGATGATGTTGGTCTTCCGGTTAACTACTATGTGGATGATGATCCTGAAAAGGGTGTTCATGTGACTTGGAGAGCTCATGCAAATCTTTTCTATCACAACTGGCTAAACTACTATGTTTATCAGGAAACACCTTATGATTTGAACGAAATCAAGTAGTGTTGATAAATTTTTTATTGTTCAGTAGAACAACTTATTAAAACCTTTTTATATATTTATGGAGAGCAAACTGTTGCTCTCCATTTTTGGTTTTAATAACATAAAATTTTTACACAATGATTATCGGAGTACCAAAAGAGATCAAGAACATGGAGTTCAGGGTCGGTATGACACCAGCAGGTGTAGAAGAGATGATTAGTCACGGACATACAGTCTATGTACAGAAATCGGCAGGAGAGGGAAGCGGATTCCCAGATGCGGAGTATGAGGCAGTCGGGGCAAAGATTCTTGACACAAACAAGGAGGTATATGCTATTGCCGATATGATTGTTAAGGTAAAGGAGCCTATTGAGCCTGAGTATGAACTTATCAAGGAAGGCCAGGTTCTCTTTACATATTTCCATTTCGCAGCAGATCCGGCTCTTACAGAGGCAATGGTAAAGGCTAAGGCTATCTGTATCGCTTATGAGACAGTGAAGGCAAAGGACGGATCACTTCCTCTTCTTATCCCTATGAGTGAGGTTGCAGGCCGTATGGCAGTACAGAACGGAGCACACTTCCTTGAGAAGACATTCGGAGGAAAGGGTATTGTACTCGGTGGTGTTCCTGGCGTAAAGCCTGGCAAGGTTCTCGTACTTGGTGGCGGTAGAGTAGGTCGTGCTGCTGCAAAGGTTGCAGCTGGTATGGGTGCTGATGTAACAATCGCTGATAAGAGCCTTGCATGTCTTCGTTACCTCGCTGACGTGATGCCATCAGGAGTTAAGACTCTTTATGCAAGTTCATCTAACATCAAGGCGGAAATCCCAACAGTGGACCTTGTTATCGGATCAGTCCTTATTCCAGGAGACGTTACACCTCATCTTATCACAAAGGAGATGCTTAAGATGATGCAGCCAGGAACTGTCCTTGTTGACGTTGCTATTGACCAGGGTGGTTGCTTCGAGACTTCTCATCCTACAAAGCATACAGATCCAGTTTACATCGTAGATGGTATCGTTCACTATGCAGTTGCAAACATTCCAGGAGCGGCTCCTAGAACAAGTACATTCGCACTGTCTAATGCAACTCTTCCATACGCACTTGAGCTTGCTGACAAGGGTTGGAAGAAGGCAGTTAAGGAGAATGCAGACCTCGTTCCTGGCGTAAACATGGTTGAGGGTAAGGTTACATTCAAGCCAGTTGCAGATTGCTACAAGCTTGAGTACACAGATCCTGCTACTCTTCTCTAGCCTTTGACTGAACTTTATTAATTATTAGTATATGTGCTGCCTGCGGAAGTGGGCGGCACTTTTTTCTTTTTTTATTATTTTTGTGACTCTAAACACAAGAAATCCAAGCGATGGCATCAATTACCCAGAAAGATATTTACAATAGATCAGAGAGGCTTTTAGGCCAGGATATGATGGCCTGTATGGCAAATGCCAGGGTCATTATCTTTGGAGTAGGTGGTGTCGGTAGCTGGTGTGCTGAAGGTCTTGTAAGATCAGGAATCACTCATCTTACGATAGTGGATTCGGATAGGGTAGCGGTATCCAATATCAACAGACAGCTTATGGCTACGACCAGATCAGTCGGTATGGTCAAAGTGGATGCATTGAAGCAGCGTCTTCTGGATATCAACCCATATGCTGAAATCACTGCACTGCAGAAGATATACTCAGAGGAGAACTACAAGGAGTTTGACCTTGACAGCTATGATTACATCATTGATGCTGTAGATAGTCTGAAAGATAAGGCATCTCTTATCCTTAGGGCTTGTGAGACCAATGCAACCTTCTTCTCGTCAATGGGTGCTGCACTTAAAGTTGACCCGACAAGGATCAAGGTCGCTGAATTCTGGGATGTGAACGGATGCCCTTTAGGTGCGGCTCTTAGAAAGAAACTCAAAAGAGCGAAAACTTATCCTGCCCATAAGTTCCTCTGCGTGTACGATGATGAAGTGCTGGAGAATAAGGGCGGAGACTTTGAGGAACCAAGCGTCAGCGGTGAGATTATGCAGACCCAGGGTCCTCAGGGAGATCTTTCACTAGCCTCTCATGAATGGAACTCTTCCAAGGCTCAGATCAACGGTTCCCTTGCGCATATCACATCAATCTTCGGTATGACTATATGTGGTCTTGTAATTAAAGACCTGATGCAGAAATCAAGTTCTAAATAAGGCTTATGGTGAATTTGTTCTTAATTGTTGTGGCGGGAATATGTTTTGTCTGGGCAATTTTGTTTGCCATCTTTGCCGGAGAAAGGTATATGGCATGGACACTGGACAGGGAGCACCCGGAGAGGTTTAGTCTCAAGCGATTTAAGATAGTATATGCGACGGTATTGATTCTAGTGGGTATTCAGGCCTTGTACTATGGAATCTGTGGAAACGTATCTTCTCCTAGTCTCTTTTTCATAGTAGTGATAGGAATGTGGATACTGTTCTACACCTGGTGCAAGAAAAAAGATTCGGATAAATAAAAACAATAAAAGGACAGCGATTCGCTGCCCTTTTTAAGTATGTGTTCTGGAGAACTTGACAGATACTAAGACCTTCTAAGAAGTTTTCCGTTGTATTTTCCGAAAGAGATGTTGATACCCATTGCAAGGTTGGTGTTCAGGTTTCCAGTAGGGACAAAGTAGTTTGTGAGGCTAGTCCAAGGAAGGAAATTGTCTGTTCCAAGGAAAATGCTTGCAACCTTGCCATGGAGGTTAAGGGCAAAGCCACCGGAAACGCCATATGTAGAACCTGCAACTGATGCAGATAGGCTGAATGCCTTACCGAAGGCGAAGTTTGCACTTGCTCTTCCCTCAAGCCATGTGTATGCACCATCAATATGTGCTGTTCCAAGGACTCCTACAGACATCTTGTTGTAGAATGGCATTACGATTTCGAGACCGGTCATTACAGTAGGTGCAATAGGGCGGAATTTCATCTCAGTGTCGTTCTTGTCAACATATAACGACAAACACTGTCCGATATTGTCCAGCATTGCTTCCTCATCATCCTCGTCATCGAATCCTTCAAACTCCCATGGCTGGTCAGGAGTCTTTGCATATGTCCTGTTCTCCCAATTGATTACGCCAAGGTCTGTGACAGCAAACGATAGGGTCATAAGCTTGTTTAGCTCAATTGAAAGTCCCATGTCGACGCCTGCTCCGAAAGATCTTGCAATGAGGCTTGGGTTAAAATCAACTGTTTCGAGATCAAACTTGCCCATAGGAGATGGAGTTACTACGATAGCTCCAGCTGTTTCAACGAATCCGTCACTGAAAGCTGTCCACTTGTTCTCATTGGCTGTGAAGTAGGCATTTTTGTACTGAGCTTCAGCTCTTGCAATACCCATCAGGAGCTTTGCTCTGATTCCGAAAGAGACCTTGTCTGATATTGGTCTTGATACTCCGTAGCTTGTCTCAATGAAAGAGTTTGCCTTGATGCCAAGTTTTGAGAAATTGACTTCGTTGTCACCTCTTTTCATGAACTTGAACAGGCTGCCAGGAACATTGAGATCGGCAGACGTCTTTACGGATACATCAATAGTATGGTAGAGCTTGCCTGTTCTGAATCCAGTAGCTATCAAAGAAATATTCTCGGATACTCCTAAAAGGTTCCTGTCGTTGACCTTGGAGAGAAATTCAGACTCGCTGACTCTCTCGCTAAGGAATGTATCAAGATTTCCGTTCCCGTCAGGATACAGGAAGGTTGATACACCTACATTGCTTCCTGAATTTATGTTAAGGCTACCCAGAATCGGAATGCTGATAAAGTTTCTGTCGTTCTGGAATGCAGGGTTGAGCTTGTAGCTGGATGTGTATCCATCAAGGAAGTAAGCTCCTCTTAGAGTGTTCTGGGAGAACGCACTCACAGAGCACACTGCAGATAATGTAATAGCTGCAATAATTTTTTTCATGACTAGAGAGAAATTGTTAAGTCGTTGACCTTAAGTGATACATCCTGGATCGATAGACTCTGATTCATGTTTAGAGACTCTCCTTCATGATTTTCATCACATGATGCTCTAAAGAAAAGTCTGATAGAATCAATTGTGTCGGTATTGTTTCCAGGGGTAACAAATATAGTCAAAATTCCTGTATTTGGGTGAGTTAGACTACCGGAACCGATAGAACCGTTGACATTTACGGATGATCCGCTGATTTCATTGCCTTGCTCATCTATGAGAATAGCGGAAACATCCATTCCAAGCGGAATTGTGTTTACGGCTGTGAAATTGATTTCAGCGCTTCCAATAGTCGCTTCTTCGAGACTGAGCCCAACGCTCAAGTCATACTCAAGCTCTACGCTGAGATTCTTACCGAAGGCAAGAGGTGCCTCAATGCTGTAGTCTGTAGATATCTTATAGGTGTTGCCGGCTATGTACTCGACAGGGCTGTCAGATGTTGCAATATCAATGTTTGTTAAGCTGAGTTCATCCGGAAGGCTGGAAATAAGGTCAGTCAGGCCACTTGTCATACTGCCCGTTCTTTTTCCAATGAAGAAGGATGATGTTGCATTGGCTTTTGCTTCAAGTGGTCCAATGTGGACAGTTGCAGCCTTGCTGCCGTCTTTGAATGAATTGACATCTGCGTTTATTGTGGCGGAGAGCGGTGTCTCGTTTCCTACGCTAAGGTTGATGTTCATATCATAGATGTCAAGATTGCTTTTACCATTGAATAAAGAGGAGAGACCTTTTGTGTCAACCTTAGGAATATCCAGGTTGAGTGAAGGCTTAACTACTGCTGTGGCGCTAAGGACTTCAATATCTGAAATGTTGAAAGAAAAAGTCGCTGTGAACGAGTCTTGGGTTACCTTGTTTACGATGTCCTGCTCTCTAATATATACACCACCCTTAACAACCAGAGAGTCATATATGTATACTTCTCCCTTAGAGATCAGTCCTTGTCCTTCTGGCAGCTTTGAAAAGTCAAGCTCGGTTGCTGAACAGGTAAGATCTACGCTGTTTGCGCCCATGTGCAAGTCTTTCTTAAGAGTGAGGGTGGATCCGCTTTTACTTAGAAGTTCAGAGTTGTACTCACCAATAGTAACCCATGAAGGAAAATCAAGGGTGGTTCCCTTAGTCAGATAGATTCCAGAGATGTTTCCTGTTCCATCGAAATTAAATACTGGATTGAGAGATGCCTTGACTTTTGCACTTTCAATAGATATGATCTCCTCAGGGATTGTGTTCTCGGAAATCTCAATGATGCTCTTGAACTTGACAGGGACAACAGGAGAAGTGCCAGAAATAGCCAAAGGGGAGTAGACAACTGATTCTATCTCTTTGTCAATGTCACTAGCTCCCATCTTGAATGATGGAGTATCGAAGCTGGTCTCGCTATGGCTTCCGTCGAAGAATATGGAATAATCTCCATTGTCAGAAATCTTGATGTACTTGTTGTTCTCGACATCGATCAGATCAGATATTTTGATTGCTGGGAGATTTCCAAGAGGAGCAGCGATGCTATTCCATTTGATGACCATGTCATCATTTATCTTGTCAAGATTATAGTCCTCGTCAACACATGAAAATACAGTTGCAAGACTAATAATAAGTGCTGAAAAAGCACCCGCATTAGGAAAATTTCTCATAGTTTTTGTAAAAGCATTAGTTTATAAGTACAAATATATGAATACTACAGAAAAAGACAATCAATTTCGAATTTAATAAAACATATTTCGTAATTATTAAAATTAAAGAATAAGTATGCATTTTCTTTGTCGAAATTTCCATTTTACTATTTTACCTTTTTACTATTATTATTAATTTTGTAAATCTAACTTGATTCTTTATGATTCTACAACTACTTCAAAATATTCTACCTGGTTTTTGTATCGGTCTTTTGCTCCTCTTTGCTTTTTTGAAGAAGCATAAGAATATCACGTATAATCTTTTCCTCCTGGTTCTTTTCCTTGCGGCGGTAGTTTATTCATGTGATTCGTATGTTTTCTTCGTAGGAGGTGATGGCTTGTACGACATGATCAGGTTAGGTGCAGGAGTCTTTCTGGCTCCAATGGTGTGGTTGTTCTCTGATTCTGTTGTTGACCAGAAATCAGTTTCTGCAAGCAAGGTTGGTTTCTGCGCAGCGGTTGTACTTCTATTCTATGCTTGTCTTGGTTTCGTGTTTGTGCTTGATAAGCCATCAGGAATACCAACATCTTCACTCTCGACAATCAGCATTTACCTTATCAAGGCTTGTCTTGTCCTCGAAATCTGTGGCCTTATCTATTTGGTAGTTAAGTCTCTCAATAAGGCAGACGAGATCAGAAAGAACATTATTCTGTCTTTGGTGGCTGTTTCTGCACTTTCTTTAGTGAGAATATTCTACCCAATCGATGCAGTAGGGGCAGTTGCTGTGATTTCTATTTTGAATGTTCTTCTTACAGTAGTGATAGCATTTACATCTTCTAAGGTTCTTAGAGTCCTTGTAAATGTTAAGGAAGAAATTGAAGTTAAAGAGCCATCTGTTGTCAGTTCAATAAAGAAGAAACTTTATGTCTCACTTTCTTCAGAGGAGTCTAGAAACCCAGAAGAAGTATCTGGAGAAGAAGAAAGCGACAGCGAGAAGAAGGCAGAAGAAGCTGCTGCTCAGCAGACTGAGGAAGATCTTCAGGGTCTTGCATCGGAGCAGGGTCTTCCACAGCTCTCAGAGGCAGATGAGAATTCTCTTAGACATAAGTTCGAGAACTATATTATTGCAAGTCAGAAGTTCCTGACTCCTGGTCTTACAATGGGAGATATCGCAAAGGCTCTTGATACTAATAGAACATATATATCTCAGCTTGTTAACCAGACTTACGGAATGACATTCCCTGAGTTCCTTAACAACCTCAGAATTGACTACGCTGAGCAGTATATCCTTCATAATAGGGAAGCAAGCCAGCAGGAGATTGCTCATGCATGTGGATTCCCAAGTGCATCTTCGTTCAATGTGACTTTTAAGAAGATCACTGGAGTGACTCCAAAGATATGGCTCGCAACATATTCTGGTAAATAGAACGCAAATAATTCAAATAAAAAATAGAGATTCCGATTGGAATCTCTATTTTTATATCGCAATTTAAACTATAATCTTCAATTACTTTTTGGATGCCTCGATAATCTTGAATTGGTTAACAATACAAGAATGAAGTCTCTCCATGATGATTGGCTTTGTGATGAAGTCGTTAGCGCCTGCTTCAAAGCCTTTCACAATGTCTTCGTTTGAGTTCAGAGCGGAAAGAATAACTACCTTAACTTCTGCTGTCTCTGGGTTTGCGCGGACTCTTCTAAGAACTTCAAAACCATCGATACCAGGCATCATGAGGTCAAGGAGAATAAGATCGGGCTTATTCTGTGCAATAGACTCTAGAGCTTTTTCTCCATTATTTGCTGTGATAAGTTTGAAGTTAAACTTAGATAGCATTTTCTGAATCAAGAGAATATTCAGCGGAATGTCATCTACTGCCAGTACTGTGTAGCTGGACAGATCAGTTTGTTGCATATAAATTGGATCCATGTTATTTAGCACTAATTTATGCGAATATAAAATTTTTTTTCCGATATTTACTAATAAATCCGAAATAAATTCACAAAAATATAATTATTACAATTCTAACAATTAGATAAGATGGCTCTTGTTATTATTCAGTTAATGGTAGTACTGCTGGCGTTGTATGTGGGATCTAGATACGGATCGCTTGCTTTGGGTGCTATATCAGGTATTGGACTTGCAATCTTGGTGCTTGGTTTTGGTCTAAAACCAGGCAATCCTCCTACCGATGTGATCTATATCATTATCGCTGCCGTGACATGTGCGGGTATGCTTCAGGCTTCGGGCGGTATGGACTGGCTTATTCAGATAGCAGAGAGACTTCTTAGAAAACATCCGGATCATATTACATTCTATGCTCCTCTTTGTACTTTCTTTTTGACAGTGCTTGTGGGAACCGGACATGTAGTCTATACTCTTATGCCGATTATCTGTGATATCGCTCTTAAGAAGGGTATCAGACCAGAGCGTCCTTGCGGAGTAGCTTCCATCGCTTCTCAGGTTGGTATCACTTGTTCTCCGATTGCGGCCGCTGTAGTTTCTTTTGCAACGATCTCTGCAGCAAACGGATTCGATATTACAATCATGCAGGTTATCATGGTCACCATCCCAGCCAGCATCATCCGTCTTCTTTGTGCTTCCGCTTCTTCTTCCAGAAGAGGTCTTGACCTCGACAAGGATCCTCAGTTCCAGGCAAGAGTCAATGATCCTGAGACATACAACTATATGTATGGTCATAATGCTACATCACTTGACAAGAAGATTTCCAAGTCTGCAAAGTACTCAGTATATATCTTCCTTTGTGCCATCCTTGTGATTGTCCTTTATGCTGTGTTCCCTAAGCTTCTTCCTGTTTATGACGGAAAGGCTCTCAAGATGAATATCGTTATCCAGATAGTGATGCTGTCCGCAGCAGCCTTTATGGTGATACTTGCAAAGGCTTCTCCAAAGAAGGCGGTCTCAGGTTCAGTATGGCAGAGCGGTATGGTAGCAGTTGTTGCCATCTATGGTATTGCTTGGCTTGCTGATACATACTTCTCAAACTATATGGACGCAATGCAGGCTTCACTCGGTGGAATCGTATCACAGTATCCTTGGACCATTGCATTTGTGTTCTTCGCAGTTTCTGTGCTGATTAACTCACAGGGAGCTGTAGTTGTTGCAATGCTTCCTCTGGCTTATTCTCTCGGTATTCCAGGACCAATCCTATTGGGTGTATTCCCAAGTGTTTACGGATACTTCTTCATCCCTAACTATCCGTCAGATATTGCGACAGTGAACTTCGACAGATCAGGAACAACAGTAATTGGTAAGTATCTTCTTAACCATAGTTTCATGATGCCAGGACTTGTTTCTGTTATTGTCGCAACAATAGTATCGTCACTTATCTGTCAAGTAATTTACTAGACTGTCATATTCTGACTGAAGAAATACGAAATGTTGAAGGTAGGAGGAGAAATCTTCCTGCCTTCAATGTTTATAAATTCTGTCTAGCTGAACTATTGTAAAGATGAAGTTATGCTGGAATCATGATAATATTTTGATTCCCATTGGAATTTGTTCAGATAGTGCTCCTTTTCTTCTTTAGAAAATGTGTCTTTACCCATACTGCTGTCGAACATGAACAGCACGTGGTCATTGTATGGGATACAGTGGAAATCTTTCGTCAGGTAGTTGGTCTGCTCTTCTTCACTAAGGGGTCTAAGGTATATTCTGTAACGGTAGAGTCCCATACCTATACGGGAGCACCAGACATCACAGAAATCAGGCAGATTGGTCTCGATACCTAGACATTGACATGATTTTAATGCGTTTTGTATCTGACGAAATTCTTGTTCATCCAAACCTGACATCTTCATTAAAGAATCCTTGTTCGCCACTGCTTTTTCATCCCAATTCATGTGTCTTTGGTTTAGGCTGTCAGTGACATGGAATATGCATACTTTATTGTTCCTCAGCTCAAGGGTTATATTCGTGTTGTCATAAAGAAGATGTCCTATAGATTTGACAAATGATTCCAGTTCGGTTTCATGCTTGTCAAATTTCTTCCTAACAGCATCGACAGATGACGGATTAGATAACTTGTCAACAGTGGAATATACAGCAAACATGGCGATTACTATCGCTTGAGCAGCAATAAGCGTACGTCGATATCTCCGGTTTTCCGGGTCCTTATTCGACATGGCTTTAGCGAGTGCGTATATTGACCATAAGATACAGGCGGCAGCTAACCAGCTTGTAAAGATAAATATCCAGAATCCAGTCCAGCTATCTATCAGTAATAGTGTACTGTAACCACAGAGAATAACAAATGGTATAAGGTTCAGATATTTCATTTTTTTTGGCTATATCCAATAGCTGTGATACACTTTTCTGTGCAATGTCTCTCGTAGCTATTGTTGACGGGTTTAGACAGTAGGGAGCTTCTCAATATGGAGCCTCTGCTCGCAGTACTCTGAGATCTTCTCTCTATGGGTGATGAAGATCATTGTCTTGTCAGAGATTTCCCTTGTCAGGTTGATCATCATTCTGTTTTCAGTCTCGCTGTCAAGAGAAGAACTGAACTCATCCAAAAGAAGAATTGAACCGGGGCGGAGGAGTGCTCTGGCAATGGCTATTCTCTGGGCCTGACCTTCTGAAAGACCGGATCCTCTTTCTCCGCAGATAGTGTCAAGGCCGTCAGGAAGGCTTTTTACGAACTCTGCAGCAGCTATGTCAAGTACCTGGAACAATCTCTCGTCAGAAGCGCTAGGATCGCCCATGAGAAGGTTCTCTCTAATTGTACCGCTGAACAGGGAATTGCCCTGAGGAACATACACGAGATTGGATCTTGTCCTTGATGATACATTGGCCTTTTGTCCTGCTTCATTGTAGATATCGATGCTTCCGCTACCTGGACGAAGAAGAGACAGCATGAGCCTTATAAGGGTACTCTTGCCGGCACCTGTTTCACCGACAATCGCTGTCTTTGTTCCCGGAGCGAAATCAAAAGAAAAGTCCTTTAGAATATCACGTTTTCCGTCAGGGTATCTGAAAGTGACATTGTCTACATTGATTCCAGAAATGCCCTCAAGTCTGATAGGGTCGCCCTTCTCTTCCTTTTCTGTCTCTGACATTTCAACAAGACGGTCAATGGATGTGGTTGCGTAGATGAGCGACGGAATCTGCCTTGTGAGTCTCATGGACGGGTTCTGAATCTGTCCGACAAGCTGAAGGAAGGCAGTCATGACTCCGAAAGTGATAGCTCCGCTGTGGATTCCGGTGACACCCCAAATGAATGCGGCAATGTATCCCAGCTGGAAAGCCGCACTTATGGCGGTCCTTGAGAATACGTTCAAGTTTGTTCTTCTAAGGATCTGCCCGTATTCAGTCTGCTGAAGTGAACCAAGCTGGTCTTCCATTGAAGAACCTTTCTCCAATGACTGGATGAGGGTCTTGTGCTCAAGACTTTCCTGGATATGGCTCTGGATACGGCTTTCACTATCTCTGATTTCCTTTGTCAGCTGACGCATCTTTTTGAAGAACGCTTTGCTGAAAAGAACAAATAGAGGAGTGATAAGTAGAATGACAAGAGCGAGTCTCCAGTCAAGGGCGGACATGAAGAAGAATGCGGCAAACAACTGCACTATAGTTGAAACCATAGCCGGAACTTCCTGGCAGATGATTCTGGTGATGGTGTCTACATCTGTGAAGAGCCTGTTGAGAGCATCTCCCGTGTGCATCTTCTCCTTTCCCTGCCACTGTTCCTGCATAAGGTCAGAGTAGAGCCTCTGCCTGATTATGAACTGCATCTTTGCATAGGTGGTGTTCTCTAGCCTTGAGTTGAACGCATTCACACCCAGTCTTGCCGCTACGATACCTAGCATTATACAGCAGAAGACTATGATACTTCCGCTGGCATCCTTGGTCGCAATATCAACAAGACGCTTGCTGATAAAGATGAAGTATAGGTTAAGACCGATGCTCAAGACGTTGAGAAGGACATTGATGCATATCGGGCCTCGCACACCCTTTGAGTTTGCGAACAGCCATTTGGCGTATTTGAGTATGGTCTTTAACATAGTTCGGTTCGGTTTGGTCTGGATTATTCGTCAATAAGGCCGATCTCGCTCCACTGTGCGATGAGCTTCTCACAGTCTGAAGTGAGGATCTCAGTATCGACTGAAGGGAAGTTCTCCTTCAGGGTGTCAACAAGAGTCTGGAGAGTGAATTATCCCTCCAATGCCTTTTCGCAAACAAGCTTCGCTGTAGCGTTGAGAGTTACGAGCTTGCTGAAATTCATGACACCAAGACCTTCTGCAGAGACTACGCTCTCTCCGCAAACCTGTCTAAGAACAAAACCATTTTTGATTTTCATGTGCTAGATACTTTTTGACTTGATACCAGGAAGTCTTCTAAGAATGGCAAGAGGGTATCTTCTCAACATTCCTAAAGAGTTCCAGAAATGAACTTTTTTCAACATCCAAGGAGAGTATGGATCAACTTCTCTTTTGCCTTTTTTCAGGATCCTTACAACCCTTCCATGAATGTTCTCAATCTTGCATCTTTCCTGATTGACAAGGACTCCATCACCCTGGATAAGGACATTTTCGCCATTCACTTCTCTAATTCTATGAAGGATGTAATGACCTCCTATCGAGAATAGGACGATGTCGTCAGGAGCAACGGTTCCGTCAATCTTTTCAAGTTCTACAAGATCCCTTTCTCCGATGATAAATGGCAACATGCTATAACCTTTGACCGGAATTGTGACCTTCTTCCCGTCGCTTAACATCTCAATGACACTGGCAAAGAGAATCTCGTTATTTATTACCATCTTTTTCATCATCCAAATATAGTCAAAAAAGACAAGTTCTAAAAAAATGGAGTAACTTAGTGCTGTGAACAAGCAGGAGGAAAAACAGATCAAGATAACCACTCAGCCAGTCAGCAGACTGGTTGTAGAGTATGCAATCCCATCGATTGTATGCATGCTTGTTTCCAATATCTATAACCTGATTGATACGGCCTTTGTCGGGAGCATTGACACACAAAGTACAGCAGCTATCGGTATCGTCTTCCCGTATATGGCACTTGTGCAGTCCTTCTCCTTCTATTTCGGTCACGGTTCCGGTAACTACATTTCAAGGGCACTTGGATCCAAAAAGAGTGGTGATGCTTCAGTCATGGCCTCGGCAGGATTCTTCTCAGCAATTATTTTCAGTGTAGTCATTGCGGCAATAAGTGGGGCATTCCTGTCTCCGGTTCTAGGTCTTTTGGGATCAACTGCGACCATTCTTCCGTATGCACAGGAGTACTTCAAGTATATCCTTATAGGAACTCCATTCATCTGTGGAACCTTTGTCCTTAATAACCAGATGAGGCATCAGGGAAACGCTATGTTCTCGATGTACGGTATCTTGTCTGGCGCTGTCCTTAACATCTTCCTTGACTATCTCCTGATTATCTATTTCGGAATGGGTGTTGCCGGGGCAGGACTTGCAACAGCGATATCACAGGCAGTGAGCTTTACGGTTATGCTTTTCCTCTGCGGACGCAATGGTGGCATCAGGATAGAACTGAGGAAGTTCAGGATGAACTGGAATATCTTCAAGGCCATCAATGCCGGAGGCCTTCCGTCACTGTTCAGACAGAGTTTCATGTGCATAGCTGCAATTTGTCTGAATAACCTTTTCTGTTGTAAACAGGGTTACGATGTTCGCCAATGCCGCCTTGCTTGGATTCGGACAGGGATTCCAGCCGGTATGTGGCTTTAATTTCGGTGCAGGCCTGTATGACAGGGTCAGAAAGGCATTCAGTTTCGCTGTTAAGATATCGGTTATATACTGTACGGTGTTCATGGTCATCGGACTTGCTTTTGCGCCATCTATAATCGATTTCTTCAGATCCGATGCGGAGGTTGTCAGAATAGGTGCCATGGCACTTAGATGGCATGTCGCCATATTCCCTCTGATAGGATTTGTGATACCTGTCAACATGCTCCTTCAGACAATCCGAAGGGTTGGACCGGCAGTCATTGTAGCATTTTCAAGGCAGGGACTGTTCCTTCTTCCACTTCTTTTTATCGGACAGGCTTTATTCGGACTTATGGGCATTATTATTGCTCAAACAGTAGCAGATATATTATCATTCATTTTGTGCGTGCCATTTACCGTTTCTGCGTTAAACGGCATGGGTAGAGAAGACGAATCGTTATGAGAAAAGGATTAAAGATTATTGTGGCAGTCACTGCCGCATTCATGGTTTCAGTATCATTCCTTGGCGCAAAGGATCAGGAAACAATAAACAGAGAAATCTATGAAAAGGTTTACTCTGCAGTTAAGAATGACGTCGGAAAGACGATGCCTGATCTAGTTGTGAAGATTGCTCAGCAGTTCCTTGGAACAGAATATGTCGCAGGAACTCTGGAAAAGGAGCCGGAGGCTCTTCAGATGTATCTTGACCAGACAGACTGTATCCTTTTTGTCGAACTTTGTTCTTCTCTTGCTCTTACATTCAAGGGCCTGTCCATTGAGCAGGCGGGCGACGGAAAGACCTTTACGGTAGGTGGAAGACCATCCCTTAAGGAAGCTGCACCATCGTATGAGCTTCTCTGCCATAATATCCAGGCGATGAGATACCGCTTGGGTAAGATTGACGGCTACTCTTC
>JAKSJT010000129.1 GCA_024402125.1 Bacteroidales bacterium | reverse complement strand
AAAACGGACTCCATTCCATTTCTATTTATGGAACGAAGCTCCGATACTATCTGTTCCTGATTATATATAATATCTCCTGCATTCATCAAATGCAAAGTTACAATAAATCTGCTGATTAATAGACAGAGGGAAAAAGCATTACTCTATTTCCGTATAAGCAATATTGATAGTAACTAAATCATACAATCATCATTAAATCATGTACCAATCACTTAAACCATCATTTAAGGGCCAGTTACGTGTATTCCTTCTATTTAGCATCTTGCCAGTTGTTGGAGCAATCATCAACATTGTCATGCACGCAGGGCCTTATATCACTATTTCATCTTTTATCACCTTTGAGCTTTTAAATGTCTGGTATCTGAAAATCCTCGAAAGACGTTGGATGCTAGACAAAATCACTGAAGAAATACCAAAGGAGTCCTACACCAAAGGAAAGAAAGGATTTCTTGTTGCAAGACTAGTTGTGCTGATTGCCGGAGTTACAGGCCTTGTAATCCTTGAAAGAGGCATAATCCATTTCTTAGTATTCTGTTTTCTTATTGTTTCAGAGCTTCTTATTGAAATAATTTGGCAAAGCACAAAGAACAAGCAGTTAAGACTTAAAATCGTATCTATCTTTAACTCAAAAATTAGCGAATAGATCTACCATTTAGGCTCAAGTTAACCATTAATGATTAATTTGAGCCATTTGTTTATCATATAGGCATTTATATTAAATAAATAATTTTCGTTCTTTCTATGGCATTATTAAAATATTGTGAAGAATTCTTCTAAATCGTTAAAATAAATGCTTGAAATCATAGTATAAGAGAAAAAGAATCGGTATTTTTGTATACCACAAAAAGATTAACCAAAATGACAACAGTTGTTAGAAAGAACGAAGAATTTGATGTCATCATTATAGGTGGTGGCATTACAGGAGCCGGAACAGCTAGGGACTGTGCAATGAGAGGTCTCAAAGTACTTCTTATTGAAAGAAATGACATTGCCACAGGTGCTACAGGACGAAATCATGGACTTCTCCACAGTGGCGCCAGATATGCAGTCAAGGACAGCGAGTCCGCTGAAGAGTGCATCAAGGAAAATACTATTCTAAGAAAGATTGCAAGCCACTGCGTTGAAGACACTCAAGGTCTGTTCATCACTTTACCGGAAGACACAGAAACCGGTTATGGTCTGGACTACCAGAAGACTTTCATCGAGTCATGTCTCAAGGCTGGTATCAATGCTCAGGCAATTGATCCTAGAGATGCCATCAGAATGGAGCCTTCGGTCAACCCTAACCTGATTGGTGCAGTGACAGTACCTGACGGATCAGTTGACCCGTTCAGACTATGTTCATCTAACGTTATTGACGCCAAACTACATGGAGCAAAGGTTCTTATTTACCATGAAGTATTGGAGTTTATCAAAGAAAACGACACTATCCTGGGAGTCAAGGTCCTTGACAAGGCAACAGGACAGACAAGCGAATATAGAGCTGCCGTAACTGTAAACGCAGCTGGTATCTGGGGACATGGAATTGCTGAAAAGGCAGGAGTCCATGTAGGTATGTACCCAGCAAAGGGCGCTCTTCTTATTTTCGCCCACAGAGTAAACAATGTAGTAATCAACCGCTGCCGTAAATCCGCAGACGGTGATATCCTTGTTCCTGGTGACACAGTATGTGTTATCGGAACCACATCAACAAAGATTCCGTTCGAGGAGTGTGACAACATGCAGGTTACTCCTGAAGAAGTAAATCTTCTGCTTAGAGAAGGTAGCCAGCTTTGTCCAAGCCTTGCTTCAACACGTATCCTCAGATGCTACGCAGGTGTAAGACCTCTTGTCGCATCAGATGATGACCCTACAGGACGAAGCATCAGCCGTGGTATCGTTTGTCTAGACCATGAGACTCGTGACGGAATCAAGGGTTTTATCACAATCACAGGTGGTAAACTTATGACATACCGCCTTATGGCCGAGATTGCAACAGATGCTGTCTGCAAGAAACTCGGCAGTGCTAGAAAGTGTGAAACCGCCACTACCCCACTGCCTGGCTCAGAGACCGGCGAAGCGAAGAAAGATTCACTTGAGAAAGTCACAAAGTCAATCTGGGCTACTCCTACAATGCAGAACAAGGCTGCTGCAGGTAGAGCAGGTACCAGAGCTGCTGGAATCCCTTCAGACAATGACTACAACAGAAGTCTTGTCTGCGAGTGTGAAGAGGTCAGCGTAGGCGAAGTTGAGTCAGCTATCTCAAAACTTGATGTCCAGAATCTTGTCGACCTTAGAAGAAGAACCAGAGTCGGAATGGGAACATGTCAGGGTGAGCTTTGCGCTTGCCGTGCAGCGGGTCTCCTTGAGAAGAGCCACAAGTGTACTGACAAGGCAAAGACAGACCTTAAGGACTTCATGACAGAAAGATGGAAGGGTATGTACCCTATCGCATGGGGTGACACTCTTAGAGAGAGCGAATACACTCAGTGGGTTTATTCATCAGTTTTAGGACTCAACGAAGAATAGGAGGAAAGTCAGATGAAATTCGATACTATAATCATAGGTGGAGGTCTTGCAGGTCTAGTCTGCGGTCTCAGACTACAGAAAAGCGGAAAGAAAACCGCTATCGTATCAGCTGGTCAGAATGCCATGCATTTCTCATCAGGCTGTTTCAATCTTCTTTCAAAGCTTCCTGACGGAACTCCTGTAACTGATCCTATAGCTGCCATTGATTCTCTTCCTGAGACTCATCCATACAGAAAGATTGGAGCTGATACAGTTGCCAAATACGCTGACGGAGCCATTGACTTCTTCGCAGACAACGGTGTAAAGCTCAATGGTACTCCTGACAAGAACGGATACAGGCTTTCCCCTACCGGAAGCTTGACAACAACATGGCTTGGACTTGAGGACATTGACCTTCTCCCAACAAAGGAGGAAAAGATCGGAGCAAAAGCTCTTATAGTCAATTTCCTAGGATACCTTGACTTTAACACTTCATTCATCGCTGATGGTCTTGAAAAGAAAGGCACAGCATGCCGAATCGAAGGACTGAAGAGTTCATGCATGGATGTTCTTAGAAAGAACCCAAGCGAGATGAGAGCCGTTAACATAGCAAGAGTTATGGACTCCCAGTGGAAGAAAGTCACTGATGAAGTCTGCACTCTTCTTAGAGATGAGGATGTTGTCATCCTACCTGCCGTATTCGGTCTCAAGGACCAAAGCGTAGTAAGCGAGATTAAGAAAGCTATTCCAGTGAAAGTTTGCTTTGTTGCTACAATGCCACCTTCAGTTCCTGGAATCAGATCCCAGAGACTTCTCAAGGAGAGTTTCGAGAAGGCAGGAGGAGTATTCCTCCCATCAGACGAAGTCAAGACAGTAACAGTTGAAGAAGGTAAGGTCAAGGGCATCTACACATCCAATCAGATAACCATGACAGCCGACAACTTCGTACTTGCTACAGGAAGATTCTTCAGCAAGGGTATCGAAGCGACTCCGACAAGAGTATTCGAGCCTCTGTTTGGAGCAGATGTCATTTACTCTGATGCAAGAACCACATGGTATCAGAAAGACTTCTTCGCTCCTCAGGAGTTCATGGAATTCGGAGTGGACACAGACAGCGAGTTCAAGGTAAAGAAAGGCGGCGAGGCCATTTCCAACCTCTATGCTGCCGGATCAATTATAGGAGGATTCAACCCTCTACACGAAGGCAGTGGAGCTGGTACAGCCATCATGACTGCCCTTTATGTTGCGGATAAGATTATTGGTTAACAAAAAGATAGGAGATAAACGATTATGGATCTTATGCAAGAAAGAACCGAAAGCATAAACAACCTGGAGCAGTGCATGAAATGTACAATATGTACAGCATACTGTCCTGTTGTTCCTGTCAGACCAGAATATCCAGGACCTAAACAGGCCGGTCCTGATGGAGAAAGACTCAGAATCAAAAACGGATTCTACTACGATGAAGCGCTCAAGTATTGCCTTAACTGTAAAAGATGCGAAGCGGCTTGTCCTTCAGGAGTAAAGATCGCGGATATAATTCATTCAGCAAGAGAACAGTTCTCAACCCATAAGCCAGGTCTTAGGGAGTTCATCCTCGCTAACACAGACCTTATGGGCACTGTTGCCAGACCATTTGCCCCTATTGTCAATGGAGTCGTATCAACTTCTGTTGCAAAGCTTGCAATGGACTCAATTCTAGGAGTTGACAAGCACAGAAAGTTCCCTAAATATCAGTTCAAGGGATTCGAGGGATGGTTCAAAAAAGAAAAGGCATCTTCGCAGGCATCTTTCAAAAATCAGATTGCATTCTTCCATGGATGTTCAACTGAATTCCAGCACCCTGAAGTGGGCAAGGCATTCGTTGAGATCATGAACGCTATCGGATATGGAGTCAATCTGCTTGACGAGCAGTGCTGCGGTGTAGCGATGATTTCAAACGGATTCTTCAAGGCCGCAAAGAAACACGCAAAGAACAATATCAAGGAATTCGAGAAAGCTGTCGCTAATGGCTTACCTATTGTCACTACAGCATCATCTTGTACTCTTACAATGAGAGACGAGTATCCAAGCGTGCTCAAGATTGACAACTCAAGTGTCAGGGAAAGCATTGTCCTTGTTGAAAAGTTCCTCTATGAGCTGATTGACGAAGGAAAGGTAAAGCTAGCTTTCAAGCCTTCATATTCAGCTAAGATCAATTACCATATACCTTGTCATATGGAAAAGCTGGGATGGAGCATCTACACAAAGAAGCTCATGGAGATGATTCCAGGGCTAGAGTTCACAACTCTTGACAGCAGAAGTTGTGGTATTGCCGGCACATACGGATTCAAGAAGGAGAACTATGAAGTATCCCAGGCTATCGGAAAACCTCTTTTCGATGCTATCAAGGCAAACAAACCTGACTTTGTAGTCAGTGAATGTGACACTTGCAAGTGGCAGATCGAGATGTCAACCGGATATACAGTTAAGAACCCTATCCTGGTTATCTACGAGGCTCTTGACATTGAAAAGACAATAGAGCTCAACAAGTAAACTATTTGGGAACAGTATAATGCAAGAAAGGCAGGCCAAAGGCCTGTCTTTCTTTGTAATATGTTCAGAATCTACCTATAAGTTTTTCGATTGATTATCTTCCTTCGAAGCTGAGAGGAGAACTGCAATTTACTGTCAGCGTCGGACTGGTCAAGCCACTCAAGAGCCAGATCATATTCCTGGAGGAAATAGCATCCTACCGCAAGATTGAAAGTAGCACATGCCCTTCTCAAAATCTTATTGGTATCAGCAAGCTCAATCCACTTGGCCATCGCCTCATCCCATTTGAACATGCTCGCAGCCTCCAAAGCCTCATCCCATTTATACTCTCCAGAGTAGCTGTAAAGATACTGCACTTCCTCCTGCCAGTTAGGAGAGAACTTGTTTGCTGCCAGATAACCTACATTAACTGCAGGTTCCTTGGAATTCTCCCAAATGGAAACAACATCCTTTCCGGTTCCTCCACTGAAGTCGCTCTTTCCCACATATGTCTTAACAGTATCAAGCTTGCTCATTGAATCATAGATATTGAAAGACACCTGGAATGGGACATTCCAGACACCGGAATTCTGATCCTTTATTATTGATCCGAATCTTGGAGACTCAAGTAGAACGATAACATCATCTCCGGTATCCATTACAAGATTGACAAGAGTGTCTCTATCCGAGTACTTGGCTCCCTCAGAATACGGAATTGTATAGAAGTTCACCCCCTGTTCGCCGTTAAAGTAGTCTTCTTCAAGCTTGAGAGCGAAGCCATCTGCAACATTCTTTGTGAATGTAGAATCTGAAGGAAGACCCTTGTCTACATACACAACAGAAATTGTCTTTCCGGAGAAATCATATCCTGAATCAGATGGTGTACGCATTTGAACAGGGAACTCATAGATTTCCGGAGAGCATGCCCCTAAAAGAGCAAGAGCAGATACTGCCGAAATGAACTTCAATCTTTTCATGGTTACTCAAGTATTTTAACTAGTCTTGCCTCCAGATCATACTCATCAGCACCGGTAATTTCAACCTCAATGAACTTTCCGCACATTGAAGACGGATTATCTGTATGGAAGAGTTCCGGATCGAACTTGACGATGATTTCACCGTCGACCTCAGGACTCTCATACTGGCTGCGACAAACAAATGACCTTTCCGCATAATCATCAATCAGCACCTTCTCAACAGTACCGACTCTAGACTCATTATATGCAAGAGATATGCCGCTCTGAGCGGTCATGAGTTCATTCAGTCTGTTACGCTTTGTCTTTGGCATCACAGAATCCTTGAAGTTCTCGGCTCCGTATGTACCTTCTTCCTCAGAATACGTAAAGGCACCGAGTCTTTCAAACTTAGCTTCCTGAACAAACTTCATAAGTTCATTGAACTCCTTTCTACCCTCTCCTGGATGACCAACGATCATGGTGGTTCTAAGGACTACGCCTGGAACCTGGGTACGAAGCTTACTGATAAGTTCTCTTGTCCAAGCTCCGTCAACATGTCTATGCATGTTGTCAAGAACCTTATCCGCTATATGCTGAAGAGGAATGTCGAGGTACTTGCAGACCTTTGGATTATTTGCCATCTGGTCAAGGACATCCTCTGGGAAAGAAGCAGGATAAGAGTAATGGATACGGATCCACTCGATTCCTTCAATCTTTGAAAGTTCCTCAAGCAGCTGAGCAAGAGCCCTTTTCTTATAGAGGTCAAGACCGTAGTAAGTAGTGTCCTGAGCTATAAGGACAAGTTCCCTGATTCCCTTTGATGCAAGGATTCTAGCTTCCTCACAAAGAGTTTCGATAGGAACTGACTTATGGGCACCTCTAATGTAAGGGATGGCACAATATGAGCATCTTCTGTCGCATCCTTCAGAAATCTTAAGATAAGCGTATGCGTGGTTGATCTGCGGCATATAACGCTTTGTCCTTAGTTCTTCCTTAGGCTCACAGCCAAGATCTCTTATTATCGGATCAAAATCCCTAGCTCCATACCAGGCATCGACTTCCGGTATTAGTTCAGGCATCTGGTCCATATAGCGCTGTGACAGGCATCCGAAAACCATAAGTTTTCCTACCAGTCCCCTATTCTTCCTATCAACACACTGCATGATGGTCTCAATGGACTGCTCCTTAGCATCTCCGATGAAACCACATGTGTTAATAAGAAGATAATCCACCTTAGCTTCCTCTTCGCTTTCGTGGATTATCTCAAACTTTTCAGCTACCTGTGAAAGTATATGTTCAGTATCTACCTGGTTCTTTGAACAACCAAGTGTCAGGACCTGAAGTGTCTGCATGGATTGACTTTTAATTATTCTGCTGACTCCTCTACAGCTTCCTCACCTTCCTCTACGAATTCAAGTGAAGCAAAGTTCTTAAGCTCGTTATACCATGTAACGACCTTCTTCATATGTGATACATGGAAACGGTCTACATCATAATCAGGAAGTGCCTTCTCGAAGAGAGCCTTAAGATCAGCTGCATCAGCCTTTGCTGTTGGAGCATCTGCCTCACCAAGTACATCCTTCATGTTAAGGAACACCTGCTGGAGCTTAACCTCGTCTGTATTAGTATAGATGCTGATATCAGCGAGTGTTGTAATGCGGCTTCTCATATCGAAGATTGTTCTCTTCTTGTCACGAAGAGACTCTACGATTGCACCCTGTCTAGCCTGGTTGATATAAAGGAAAAGACCGCTCTGGCCTGATACAGAAAGTATTCTTGCTAAATCTGTTTTCATGATATTATTAATGTTTAATTGTATGCAAATATACTAATTTTTAAGCAATGGTCGGAATGCATCCATTACCCTTTGCTGCAATGTCTCCAAATCAGAATCATGGTTTATGATGACATCATATTTGGATTTATCGA
>JAKSJT010000128.1 GCA_024402125.1 Bacteroidales bacterium | reverse complement strand
AAAATCAACAAACCAGGACTTATAGATAGCCTGAGCCTGGCCCTCTAAATTATGAGTTATGTGTCGACTAATAATCATTACTGCCCTTTATTATCCGTTGTTCTGTATCTGCACCAACAAATTGAGTCAAATACCTTTTGTCTTATCCTATATACTTCCTATGAGATTGCTTAACATTGTTCTGGTTTACCATAGCATACTTCATAGTAGTATCAATCTTTACATGTCCTAATAACTTTTGAACTTGTTCTACTGGCATTCCTTTATCTATTGCCATCGTAGCCAATGTTCGTCTAAATTTATGAGGATGAAGCTTCGGGATTCCTATGCTTCGTCCTAAATTTCTTAATCGCAGCTCAATACCCGAGATCTGCATTCTTTCAGCCGGATTGTTAAGCGATACAAACAAAGCCTCGTTCTTATCCTTTCTTGAATCCAAATACTGTTGCAGATGTATCTTCGCTCTGGCATTGAAGTATACAACCCTCTCCTTATTTCCTTTACCGAAGACTATACATTCCCTGTCTTGAAAATTTATGTCTCCAATATTCAGTTTCACCAATTCGCCTATTCTCATTCCTGTTGAGGCCAGCAAATCAACTATTGCCAAGTCTCTCTTTGTCGAGCATTTGTCCCTAAGCAATTCAAGGTTCTCATCGGAGATCGTTTCCTTAACCTTCTCCCCTATCTTCACCTTATGAATTCTTCGCACCGGGCTCTTATATATAAGTCCTTCCTCCTCAAGCCAGGAGAAGAATGATGACAAAATTCTTCTCACATTGTCAACTGTAACATACCCTGCATTATGCTCTGTCTGAAAAGACGATAGATAGAATCTAATGTCATCTGTTGTATATGATTCTATCTCTTTAGGATATGTCTTTAACAAATGGTTGATTGTGTTCTCATAATACTTCATTGTCTTTACTGAACATCCCTCTATCCTTTTTGCTGACAGGAATAATTCCAGACAATGAGCTTGATTTGCTTTATCACTCTTTTCCGAAATACAATACTTCGACAAGCTTGACCTTAGCGATTCTGTTAGTGCCTTAACTTGTTCTTCTGACAGGACTGATCTTACCGAGGATATAACCTCTTCAATAATTCTTTGTTTCATATTCTCGTTTTTTCCCGAGAATATGGACTATTTTATTGTAAATCCTATAGAAGCAAGCTGTTTTCTTATCTCATCCTCAAGTTTATGAGACTGTTCAAATAAATCTCCAAGTTCTGAAGTCAGACGAGCCATCTTCTCCTCAAATGGTTCTCCATCATCCTGAGTCTCAGCAATTCCTACATATCGGCCAGGAGTCAAAATGTAATCCTGCTTAGCGATATCTTCAGTAGAGACTACTGCACAGAAACCTTTCTCATCTTCCAGAGTTCCTTCCACATATGCCTCGTATGTATTCGCAATCTTCATGATATCATCTTCGGACAATTCACGAAGTTTTCTTGTAACCATAGTACCCAAGCCGCGTGCATCTATGAATACAGTCTTACCTGTTTGTTTCTTCGAACGGTTGAGGAACCATAGTGATACTGGAATACCTGTAGAGTAGAATAGTTTATCCGGCATTGCCACTATACACTCAACAAGATCAGCTTTAATGATATTTTCCCTGATCATTCCTTCTCCACCCGACTGAGAAGACAAAGCACCGTTTGCTAGAACTAGGCCTATCTTTCCAGTTGGTGAAAGATGGTGGATCATATGCTGCATCCATGCAAAGTTCGCATTTCCTGATGGTGGAATACCATACTTCCATCTAACATCCTCCTGAAGTTTCTCAGCACCCCAGTCGCTCATGTTGAACGGCGGCAATCAATCGTTCATAGGTGGGTAAAAAATAGAAATCCTCTCTAACTTGTTAAAATCTAACAGATTAGAGAGGATTCTTTAGTTATAGCTCAAAGAGCAAAATTTACCCATGTCTTTCGCCGTGGTTTTTCGTCGCGGAAAATAATCAATCATTCACATATGCGTAAATGTGTGTGCATGATTCAGGGGGCGGGGCCGTCTCGCCGGCTCTCTTCGGGCTCCAAATCATTCGTTGTGCTATGGGTAATTTACGCTTTGGGTATAATATAATCCGTTTCGCGCTCTAGTTTGTCTAAAACCTGAGCCAGCTGTTTGACTTGTCTATCGGAAAGTGTGTTTTTTGCTATACCGAGATACGCTTTCCGGATAACTTCACGTTCACTTCCGCTCAAAAGTCTCATTCTGTCAATGTCCTCGTATATACGCTTGAAATAGTCAGCACCGAGTGTCATGTATTTACTCCAGAGTTCTGTAATCTGTTCAAACTTTGTTTGACGCTCTTGCGACTTTGCCTCTTCCTTCTCGAAAGAACTCTCGACGGCATCGGAAAGAAATTCACTCGTAAGCGTCAGCGGCATCTTTCGATACTCTTTCCATGTTTCCTCTTTGATTGCGAGTGTTCGTTCGTTACCACCTTTGCTGACTTTCCTAAGGAACTCCATGGTTTGCTGAGCGACAATCTCAACCTGGTGTGCTAAAGAAGGATACACCTCTTGTGTACGCCAGATACGTTTCCAGTCAATTTCCTTACCCTCAGGTAATGTCGAAATGATTTTTGAGATGGTATAAGGGATATAGATTGCCTTATAACCGCCAACCGGATACCAATCAGCAGCGTTTATTATCTTATCTGTTTTGTCATAGAGGATCTTCGCGGCTACAAGTTTTCTAAAGAAATAGCTATTAATTGAAGCCGGATTCTTCTTTTTCATCTCAACAATTTTCGATGAGAACAAATCCCAGTTGTTCACAGGGCCCTTGCTGACACTATCAGGACGTAATTCCAATGTATTGAAGTATACTCCCAACTTCTCCTTTGTGATAACCTGATTTTTAGGATGTAGTTCAAGCCATTGTTTGCGTTTTGCCGTAGTCATATTGAACGTGGCCTGTTCATGGCGATGAGCAGAACGTTCATAGAACCAGAAGGTACCATTAATCTGGCCAGGTTTAGGTGGTGTTTGGTTCTCAATGAGGAGTGAAAGACGCTCCATTTCTCTATGGAATGGATCATTAGAGAAGAAATCTGCCTCCTTGGTTGGATTCTGCCAGTTCGAACTTCGAGCAATCTGCTGAACAAGGTCATTGTAGTCATCTTTACTCTTCTGAAGAAGTTCTGGATCATCTATATCATCCAGATCAAAGTTGAGAACGGTCAGCTTCATTGGTACAAAGATCTTCTCCAAATTTCCTTCCGGAGCCTCGCCTTTAATATAGGCATTACAAAGAGACACTGTCGTTTGTCCACCGTTGACTATCTGGAAGCCATCAAAAGAAGTTATGAAGTGACCATCAGGTGATAGGGTTACCGAATTTGCAACGACGGCTATACCGTTGTTATAGGTGAAGAAACGTTCAGGAGAGTCACCAATAATAGTAGTTTTGATAGCTTTATTGACTTTGCCTTTAGCACTTAGAAAGCACCTAATATTCCCCTCAAGAAGAGGGCCTTGATAGCGCTTGAATAGTTTTGCCAGCATAAGTCCAGGCACTATGCCCATATATGAGTCAAACTGATTAGACTGTGCAATATTTGCTTTAAGACATTGTATTCCATCTACGCCCCATTCCTTACAGTCAATCATAATACGCTCACTTTGAGAGCTTCTAAAATTATCGTAAAACCTCTCTAATGTCCATACCTGAAGAATAGAAGGACGACCCAACAGTGGTTCCTGTTCAAGACTTTTTACTCGATATGACAGAGTCTTATTCGTGACGATGAAGAACCTAAACGCAGTAACCTCTGTGGTCTCCATATTGCCGATCTTTTGACGGAACTCTTCGGCTATATCAATAATATAATCTGACTCATCACTTGCCGCTTTCGCAATTACGCCCTCCGCTGCATCTTGTACAAAATACTGCATTTTGTTGTAAAGCGTGCGGATGTCTTCATTGGTAAGGGTTCCTGCATCATTACTATCAACGAAGTCGGTAATCAGCAGCTGTATGGTCGAGTCGGCCTCGCCATATGCATATGCATGAAAACCTAGGTTTCGATTGCGCGACTTCATATTACAATGAAAGATATTCGGGTTCATTAATTCTTCGTTCTTTTCTAGAAGCTCGACAGACTCCTTTATGAACTGATGCTGATTAAGATTACCCTCTACCTGTGCATTGTTACGCAACTGTGCAAGGAATTCTTCGCGGTATTCTTCGATGGTCATGATGAATGCTATTTTTTGTAAGGTAAAATCTCTGCGATTGTCAGGTCGAAACTTGCTTTAGCAATTGCAGGTGAAATGCCCGCACGTGTAATTCGAGGGAAGTCTGCTGTGACGCGATATTCGTCAACAGCACGCAGCTCATATTCGAATTCATCGTATTTTGGACTATATGAATAGTGAGCGTCTTGGAGTTTAGATATGAATATATCCTTATCGTTTACTGACACGATCTGATTCAATAAGCCAGATACCAGTTTGTTAAGGTTGATACCATCATACTCTTCAGCCATACGCTCAACCTGGAAGATAACTAGACTTCCTTCAATTGGGCTGTCCAGCTGCTCAATAGAGGAGATGTGAACGGTCTCCTTACCAAAATCAATTGTTTTGACCTCATACCATTCATGATCAAAAGCAAAGTCTTTTCGAGTTTTCTCTGCACCACTCCATGCTCCGATTGCCTTTGTCTGGCCCACCATCGGGAATAGATTCTCCTTTATGAAAAGGAGTTCTCCGATTAATCCCTTGATCTCAGCCTCTGACAAGATGTCCGAATTAGTACGGAACATCTTCTGCATGATAAAGTATACCTCACAAACTGAATGATAGGCATCTTGATTTGAAAGGCTATATTGAGACGTCGCCTCAATCATGGTGTTTAGGAAATCGCAGAAAGGATGCAATAGCTTATTGTCTAACAGTGAGAACACTATCGATTTTCCCCCATCTGGATTCTTATAATGCGTTATCTCTATAACGACAGACGAATGTATCTTTCTGTTTATCACAAAATGTCCAGAAAACTCAATTGCATTGCGCCCCTGATCATCTTTGCCATAATACAGGTTGACCGGATGTGTATCTCCTACACGCTTCCACGAATTCGCTCCAGAAGCGAGATTGAAATCATATTCTGTAATCATAATCATAGATTTTTACTCATCCTCTTCTGATTCAAGAAGACCGTCGTTATTTTGGTATACTACATTTGTATAGTATGATCTAGCATCAGACTCATGTCCGTGGCCAGGTATTCCAACTGAATAACCCATAACAGGTTTTCCGCATAGATCATTTATATAATCTCCTAGTGCTCCTTCGACATTAGTTTTATCAGAAGGTCTAACAGGGTATATGAATAGTGCAGGTTTCCTCTCTGCATATTTGAACCAGGTGTAGCGGTTTATCTTCTGGGCCGAAAGTGGATTGATTGTTGACTCCTTTCGCTTGTATTCATCCTGAACTGCTTGAGGATCGGGAAGGCCTATCTTTCCGTCGTTATTACCACTTACAACGCCTTGATGAGTGAATGAAAAACCCTCTCCATCGCCTCTAACGCTGAATTTTCGCGTAGAGGCCTTAAGAATAAGATTTGAGTTCGGCAATAAATCATCAACGACATCGCTAGTACCTCCGACTATGACTACATCCCATTTCTCCAGTTCTGCTCTATTGGAAATAATGAAACTAGCTATATTGGTCCTGTTGAATCTAAGGTTCTTGTCCGATGTTCTAATCTTTCCTAATAGAGATGCTATCTCATCGACGGAAACATCTTCCATAATGTATGATGAAAAGCCCTTGACTTTCTTGGGCTCAATCCTGTTTTCAGCAAGGTGGAGCAGCCAATCTGCGGTTTCATCAAAATTGATATTATTGTCCTTGACTTCAGTGCTGAAATAAGGAGTTTCAAACACGTCTCCCCAGAAAGTAGTACGAATCTCAAGTTTCCCGGCCTTTCTCATTTTATTGCGAGCCGTGATCTCGAGTGCAGTATCATCGCGTCTAATGCGTAAGCCAAAATCTCTAGGAGTAAGTTCAAGTGATTGCATGTGCGCCAATTCACTTTTAAGCTCTTCTGTGGCTTCAGCAATCTCATGATACCAGTTTGCGCTAGTATTCGTGATCCATATTCGGCAGACATTTTCGTAATTTGGACGATAGCCAAACCAACGGCCCATCTGCATTAAAACATCATATGTGCAGGTGTTACGATAGAAGTAACTTGTAGAGAGTCCTTTTAAGGTCAATCCTCGAGAAAGCGCCAATCCACCTACAGCAATTAGGCGTAAAGATGGATTACGTTTATAATCAGGGGTGTCATCACGAGATTCACGAGATCCATTGACAACAATGACTTTAGGCTTTTCTCCGCACAACAAATTATCCTTTGCTCCTACTTGAACCCAAGTGTATCCACAATTACTGTAATGAAGATTGAACAAACGCAACAACTCCTTATATAATTCGTTGTTTGTATTTCGTTCCTGGTCGACACTGAAATTAATTCTTATCTCTTTAAAGTCATCTGTGACTAATTGATCAATAACACCTTTGAGATAAGAATGGACACCGACAAAACGAGAAACGTTGATCAACATTGTGCGAGGAGCAGAACGTTGCTTTATATCTAAATCTCTTATTGCGTTGGCAAGGTAATAGCAGCGGACAGCTTCTATGAGTGACGACGGGAGTTGTCCACGCCATATCTTCTTGTGCTTGAAATATAACGGACCTTCGATTAATTGACGATCCGTCATCTTTTTAATATCGGCCGTAGAAGGCTCTTTGATGTCTTTAATGTAGCAGTCATCCAGCATGAAAGAACAATCACCATAATTGGGGTGTTCTTCAGAGGCCTGCCCGAATATTCTTTGTGCTCCAATATAAGGTTCAGGAGTAGGAAGCACATAGATGAAATCTTTAGGGAAAAGATCTGCGGTGACCATGTCTTCATCAGTCTCTGGATTGATGAAGATGTTGGCATATGGCGTTGCCGTGAATCCTACGTAATTCGAATCCATGAATACTTCACATATTTCACGGATCTTCTTGTTAGTAGCGGTAGGGTCAACTGTACTATCTTTAGTATTTATAGATGCATTATCTGCTTCATCGTCAATCAATAAAAGTGAGTATGGCAGTTTCCCATCAGAATTCAAATGCTGATTAGATCCGGTTAACCATTCATGAAGATGAGTCAACACTGGAACATTCTTCTTGACAACAAAAAGGACTATTGACTTCTGTGACCCAATTGAAGACATAGACTTGGCCCTTGCCATATTGAAGTCATCCTCATACAGTGTAAATGTAGTGACCTTGTTCTCCCATCCTTCAAGTGTTCCTACTCCAACATTCGTAGGCTGATTGTTGTGAAAGTTGTCGGTCCTTATTGTGAGACCCACAATGTCTTCTTCAATACGCTCCTGTGTCTGCTGTCGAAGGGTTTCGGTAATTCCTGCAAGAAGAATAACTACCTTAACACCGGCATCTGCCGCTTTGCAAATCAGTCCTGAGTATGTACTTGTTTTTCCAGATTGCACATCTCCCAAAACAAGTCCATAACGTTTCCTCTGTTTTGACAGTTTCTCCTTAGGATTGCCAAGACAGTTCATTAGTTTAGGAAGAGTTACATCACCTAATTTTAGAAGTGACTTCCTGTCGAGATCTCCCTTCTCGATATGATACCTGTAAAACAGATCCCAGAAATATTCCTTTTCGGGAGGATTCTTAGTGTACCATGTATTGTCAAAAGGGACATCATCTATAATAGCATATCCATCATGGTCATGCTTGACAAATAGATAACTTTCGAGATAGTTAATTAAAGCAATCTCATCTTCCGAAGTAATCTCAAGTCCTTTTCGCTTCCACATGGCAACTTGCTGAGAGACAAA
>JAKSJT010000127.1 GCA_024402125.1 Bacteroidales bacterium | reverse complement strand
GGCCTTGTAGTAGGCGGTGTTCCTCTCGGCTGACGGCACGGACGGGTCCGTGAGGCCGAGCCTGAGCTCGAGAAGCCCGAGCAGGCCCATGGTGTCGAGCACCGACGTGTCGAAGAGGATGCCCTTCTCGCCGAGTCCCAGGAAGGCGTCATGTCCGTACTGAGGAGAATAGTAGATCTTCATATATGATTTTCGTTTTTGTCTGTGATGTGGTTCGCTATGTAAAGATAGCATGAAGTCCGGACATGTGCCGGGCTCCCTGTCGTCTTATGGATTTTGCTAGAACTTGTCGAGGTCCGTCACGTCCTCCCTCTCTCCGCAGCTGAGGCACCTCACGGACACGACGTCCCCGATCATAGAGGGCATGAAGGTGAACTCGAATGCCTCTCCGGCTGTCATGTGCACTGTGTGGTGGCGGTGCCTGTTGCAGAAGTCCTTGGCCCTCTGGGTCTCGACCTCGTTCATTGTGAAGGTTGTCTCCTTCGCGGGTTTGTTCTTTCCCATGGTGGATGTTGTTTTGATTGTTATGTAATCCGCATCATTCTGCCACCGTGGCATCCCTGCTCGGTTGGCGCCTCTCCTGGAGGTCTCGCGATGCTGTACGAGTTTCAAAGAACTCGTGCAAAGGTATTATGGGATTGTGACACTTTTCGTCACGCACGTAGACTATCTTAGTTTCGATATAAATAAACGGACTTTGCTGGGCATATTCTTTTCAATCATCAGGGGGTCACAGACAATTATTGTATTGTAAGTGGCACGGGATGTGGCAACGTTGAAGAGGTCTTCGTATAGGGAATATCTTGTCGATGCGTTAGGTATAAAGAATACGCAATAGTCAACCGTCAATCCTTGTACTTTATCTATTGTGTCTATTCGTATGTTTTCGTTGATGCCGATTTGTGAGAGAGTGATAAAACCTCGCTGCAACCTTCTAACAGAGTCCTTGAACTTCGCGAGTACAGCTATCTCTGCTTTTGGATTCTCGCATCTTAGTTCATCCACCAAGTGAACAATTGCTGCAACCGCATCGTCACTGCCTTTATTCCCTTCGTCCATGCTCAGGGGATATAGTACAGGACCACCTTTTGTGTTGATCACTTGGTGCTGACTAGGCACCTTCTCAATATTTGATGCGGAGTCTAGAAGACCGTCGTAGAATATCCCGGTGAATTGAGCTGCACGATTTGTCAGTCGGAAGGTGTCTTTTAGCATCATGGCTGGATATCCGAAATTGCAACAAACCGTCTTGAATCCACAGATCATATCATTCCAGCCATATCTAGCTATCTCGTCGTCATTGATTTCGACTATAGGTGGAAGCTGGTTTTGATCACCGATTAGGATGACCTTCTTGCCAAGTATTCTTGTGGCTGCGACCATTGGAAGGAGAGCTTGGCTCGCTTCATCCATAATGACGTAGTCGAATGATTTATTTGTTGCATCCTTTGCCCAGCCGCTGGAAACATAAAATGAGGCTAGCGTGAGGTGTCCCTTCGTAGCATTGCATTTGTTCTGAGGGACTGCGACAAGTCCTGGCAATGAGCGCTTTTCGTCATATGTGAGACTGGTTTTTGACACGAGTCCTTTGGATAGTGAATCGTTCAGGTCTTGTTTCTTGGCCAATTCCATGAGTGCCTGGTTTGTAAGGGCCGTGACCAGAACACTATGGCCTTTTTCAAGCAATGACGCTGCCAATTGGGCCATTCGGAATGTCTTTCCTGTTCCAGGAGGGCCCTGTACAACGGCTATTTCTGAACTGTTCAGCTTAGTGTGTAGCAGTTCATTGAGATCGTCAGTCTTTGATACTAACTGCGGATGCCACCCGATGGTTGTCTCGTCATAAAAGAGCATCTTGAGAGCTTCCTGAACAGTCGTTCCCCTTACAATATCCAGAAGGTTGTAAAGGTATTCAAGAGGCGGATCCTTGGGACCGAAAGCGATGATTGGTTTCTCCTTTTCGATACGTTCTAGGAACTCCAGATCAAGTCCTTTGATTCCTACGAGACAGAAGCCCGGGTCGTCTGATTTTGTTACCCATTGGCAGGAACTCTCCGAAAAAGCACCCTGGAAGTCTCTCCGAAGTTCCAGCCACGAAAGGTCCCCCCAATTCCTGAAGGATCCCATTTCTCCAATCATATAACATGCTGTCCAGAATGTACCCTTTCTTGGGATATCTTCTGAGTTCCTTACTTTGAAGACGGCGGAGCCGTTCTCAAGAAGCTTGATAAACTTCCCGACGAAGACATCTCCTCTAGCCTTTAGTATGAGTGCTCGCGTGTTGACCAGATCTTCGTAGTTCTTGATCTGCGTATTTATCTCAGAGAGAAGGAACTTCTCGTAATCTTTCTTTTCGTATTTCATATAGATTCGCTATAATGCCTCCTCACCGTAATTAGAACTTTGGCTACCCGCGTTCAGTCTCGTTATGTTCCTTATCGATTCAGCTTTCTTAGAGAGATTGAAGCTTTCGAAGTCAAAGTGCAGATTATTGAAATAGCGCAGGGATGTTGCAAATGCATCGATTCTCTCCTCTATTTCTAGATTGGTTGTACTGAATGTAAGGGTAATGTTGCTCTGATCTTTTATAAGGTCATTCACCCTTAAGCGTTTGATGTCGTCACCGGTATATATAAGGAGTAATGCCTCCTTTTTGGTTATATACTCCCATTCTTGAGGATTGACTTTGAGTGGCTCGCTTTCGCGTTTGTGACTTTTGAGCACGATGGCAAGGGGACCATCCGGAGTGTTGACCTCAATAGTTGAAAAACAACAAGGATTTTCATCATCATCCGTTGTCCCATATCCTTCAGGGAACTCCCACGAAGGCTCGGCTTTCAAGAGGAATTGTTGAGCTTCAAGCTGGGCGTCTATCTGCTCACTTTCTGAAAGAGGGTCCTGGACTCCATTCCTGATGTTAGGTGTCGGAACCCCTGCCATTGCTTGATCGCCTTCCTGCCAGATTCCGAGTCTTCTCTCATATCCTTTGATAAGTTCATCCTTCTTATCAATCTCATTTCTGAGGGACTGGAGTTCAGAGTTCATACCCTCAATCTCGCTCGTTGACAACAGGGTCCTGCCGTCCAGGCATATCATCTTGTAGTCATCGAGGTCAAATGCGGTCTTTCCTTCTTTAGCGACTGTGAATAATATGTCGTCAAGTTTGATCTGACCGTTGATGTACAGAACATTTTTGTCCGCCGTGGTATAGTAATCACCTTCGGATATACTGAGAATGGTATGATTTGTTTCACCTACTTTGAAGATGAGTTGGATTGGCATTCTGTCATCATATATGAAGATCTGCGGGTAGTGACCATCAATCCAGCTAATGTATTCCTGTGAATCAAGCTCTCTGGAGTCATTAGATAACTTCACTATGTCTATCATTCTAGACACAGGGAACTTTGGTCTCTTGATAATAGAGCATATCAAGTCTTTCCTGTTACCATCTTGGATAGGAAAGATGTTCTGATTATTAAGAACAAGATATTTTAGTGCCGATATCGTGTCAGAATCTGCAATATTGTCCAACTCATCGAATGGCTCATCATCAATGAGCGCCTTCCTCAGCAATAACGCAATATCATCTTTCTTTCGTACTCCGTTGTCGATGAGATATTGTGCCTTTTTCTCGTCATCTGCCCAGTCTTCGATGGCAGGCAGAATGCTTTCTTCCCCACTTGCATAGTCGCTTCTGAAGTATTTCTTTGATACACAACCAGACATCCCGCATGTAATAGAGGAGTCAGAAATCCTGACGTTGTTGTCAAAGAGAAAATCCATGAGTTCATGAACGAAAGACGATGTCTCGCAACTCAAGTCGATTGTTGGAACGAAACTGCCAAACCAGTTCATGACTGTCCTGCGGTAGAAGACTGAATAAATATACTGTATGGCGTTTCCTCTCTGTGATGGCCATTTGCTGAAATTTCGGTCTGGAATGTTCAACAGGGAGTTTAGTTCCGCATAGACATCGCGAGAAGATCTTGCTGTGGCTACAATGAACGAATCAATATCGGACGGGCTGTCGAACAATGATTTCAGATTGGATATCGAGCCTGCACCCAGATCTGTATCAGGTAGAATACGAGACAGGGGAAGAACGGCAGTCTTACTCGTATTTCCATTCATAAAGCTGATGGAGATGGTGTCTTTGACGGAGATGTTTTTGATGCACGATCCGTCCAAGAATATCTTTGATGCAAAGTCTGCAGGCTTGTCGAGCACGTCTTTGGCTAGGTGAAGGATTCGGCAAACTATGGAATCCTTATCGTAATGCGTCTCTGAAGAAAGGTTCAATTGAACTTTGCTGAGGTAGTGCTGCTTTGTCAGTTTGTCTGAGACTTCCACTATGCTGAGGACTGATGTGACATCACCGTTTGCAGCGTAGGAGTCGATCAGCGACTTTGTGTAGCTGGCATCGGTCCATTCGTAAACAGCGTACAATTCATCTACTGATGCATCAACATCTGCGATATTCTTCCATATGATGTCGGAAAATTCATGGGCGTTGTCCACGAGGAATCTGTCAAGCTCAGGTATATAATCATCCCTGCAGATCATGTATGGATTTATCCATTCAGGAGCATCATCACGGTAAGACACCATTGAATTCAGTGGTGTATACATACCGTTAATATTCCGGAACATGGAGAGTCCCTTTATACTGGCCATTCCAATCTCATTGAAATGTTCGAGTCCGGAAAGCAATGTCAGTTTCTCGGATGTAGTGATGAGTTCTGTTGATACCTTTTGAGAAATGACATCATATAGTTCTTTGTCAGTTCTGGTCGTAATGATACTGCTCAGAGGCGAATTTTCAAGCTGCTCGTTTGAACATGTGAACCCGATCTTATTCAGAATGTCCTTAATAGGTGCGACTCTAGCTGTAGTTATGACGAGCATTTCGTCTTCTTCGATCTCAGAAGCCGAGAGCACTCTATCCCCACAAGAGAATATTGGCAGGGACTGGGCTAGTCCCGGATACTTATCCTGATTCTTGTCCAGCCAGTCAAAGAAGCGCTTGCGGTCTTCCTCCGTTGCATTGGTAAGCCATGTCCCAAGCTCTGCATTATTGACAATTATGTCAGCAATTGCATCCGCGTCGATGGACTCAACTTTGCTGAAAATTTTCTTTTGTAAGATCTTGCTCTGAATTGCCGATGATGGTAGTTTCTTCTGCGTACCAATGATGCTGCAGAAACAAGCATCTCCGACTATCTCAGCGAGTCCGGTCTTGTCAATGATTATTTCGTCCTGGGATGACATGGTCTTGTCCATCGCGGGGATGAATCTAATTTTTTCCAGTGCAGACTTGTAAGTACAGTTAAAGAATCTGGCTAGCAGTTCAGTGTCTCCAGAGGATTCGTCAAGATAGTCAGTTGAAAGAAGATTCAGCGCTTCGGTGTCGCCAGCTGCCCCAAGTTCGGCAACCCATGATACCATGGCCTCTGCGATTTTTGCCATGAGGTAATGGTTCCACGGGTTATCTCCTTTTATTCTTTCTCGAGAAGAATCAAGAACGAAGTTCGCATTAATGAAGAACGGGTATTTGAAGTCCTTTACCAATGTCGGAAGATATGCGAACATAGACACCTGACTACACTTGGTGTCGGGCTTTACATGTTTCTTGACAGTGTCAAAAGGGACTGCAAATGAAATCTCCGTGGAATCGACAATGGCAATCTTCTTGGGAATGTTATCATATTCCTGCCCACGCCCATTGATAAAGGTTGCGTCACTTATTCTGTCACCATCCTTCTCTATTATTCGACGTCGGATATCAATCCCCAGTTCTTGGAACACTTGGTCGTTGACTGGTACGGAATAATCCTTTCTTACAAAGACTTCGGATCTGCACTCATTGAATGAGTTCTTGATCGTGACAACGCCATCTTTGATTTCCTTGCTGACAGACCTCTTGTTGAAGTCGATCCTCTTTGTATTCCTTAGAAAGAGCATAAACCGAGGATTGGACATTATGCTGTCTATAGTGTCGCGATATCCTTTTGCTGCTTCAATCTTGTCTGCACCTAGTTTGAGCGCTATGCAGACATTTGCATTCTTTTTGATCGCTGCAATCTCATCCGGGAATGATCTGACCCATATCGGTTCCATTTGCCATGGAATATCCTTCACTCCTTTGAAGTTTCTCTTCTCAGTAGCGAATCGGGTGCAGAAATTGATCTTGGCTTCTTCACTCGCCAATTCATTGACGAAAAAGTAGAACGCCTCAAAATTCTGGAACTGTGGCTGTGTCTTTTCGAACTTGAACTGATATCCACCGGTTTTTCTATATACTTGCTCCGAGTCTGTGAATACGGATTTGAAACCGATGCCCTTGTATCCGGTCTTGTTTTCGTTGGCTTTCTTTGTTCCATTTGCGGCAGATGTGATAGCTTCAAAATCATCCCTGTCGAAACTGAACCCGTTATGGCTTAGGGTAAGATAATCACCTTGAGTCTCAACCTTGACGGTGACTCCTTTTTTTGATGAAGCGTCATCGGCATTTTGGATAAGCTCAAAGAACATCCTGTCCTTTGCCGAATACATATTCTGTCCAACCTCTTCCAGTAGATGAGCGGCAGTCACATTGGTCCTTGGGCTTGTATTCTTCTTGAAAATCTGTAAGGTGTCGTATGAATAGGGATCCTGATTCTCATGAAAGTCGTATGCTTGGAATTGAAAAAGCTGGTTCCTTTCCAAACGCTTCTCCTTCTCGACTAGCTTTACGCTGAACCGGTAGTACTTTCCTTCTTCCAGTTTGGTTGAAATAGTGGCCACTGCCATCAGATTGTGCCCGTAGTCTGGATCAGTGAGTAGTTTTCCTTCTTCTCCTGGATTGGCGGAGCATATATTTTCGAGTCTCCAGAAAGTCGGATACTTTCGTGCTTTTCCGATGAAGGTCGATCCGTGGTGTCCGGCGTACTCAAGCAGCTGAGATAAATTGAGGTCGTACATCTCATCCTTGTATGGTTTCTCGTCAAGATATCTGAGACCGAACTGAAGCCGGTCGTTCTTGTTCCCTACATAGACGATGTGAACAGGTTCTCCGACATAAACAATATCCTCAATGCTTTCTATCCTATTCCAGCTGATATCATCCCTGGAAATATAGCCGTCAATGACATTGTTAAGCGAGGCTACAATGTAGTTTGAATTAACTTCCTTTACAATAGCTTCATATACATTACCAGGCTCTGCTTGATCAGCGAAATCTCTTGTTCTGTAAAGAGCTTCCCAATAGTCAGCATCGCATAATTGGATACCCTGATTGTCGTATACCTTAAATACTACCACCTCGATATAATCCCACCTGTTGATTGGGCTAGTATTCCTTCTGAGACTGTATGGCATATGACCGAAGCTTCCATCCGGAAAGCTGACATATATACCCTTTTCATTTATGTTATTGATTTGACCGCGTAGTCTCTGACCGATTTCCATAGATGCGAACTATTGTTAATACAAATGTTGTTTTCTTAAGCGAAAGCAAAACTCGTCGGGTGATTCCTAAATATTATTGATAAAGTCCCTGTAGCTCCGGATGTAGTCTACCAGTTCTGGTGAGTCAACAATCTTTATCTCTTTCGCGAGTCCTATCACGAACCTGCCTACACCCTCCATGGCACTGACCATAGTGTCGAGCACCCACTTGTCACCCTCCTGGACGACCTCCTGTGATGCGAGAGGGAACTCCTCGCAGAGGAGGTTCTTTGCGAGCATGGTCATCTCCAGCCTCACATGGGTCTGATGGAAGCTCTGCATCCTAAAGATGTCAAGGAAGCCCTTCTCGTGCTTCTCCTCATTGTCCCAGTCCTCGTCGACGATGTCCACCCAGTCGATGCGGGAGATCTTGAACAGCTTGTTCTTGCCGTCCTCGATGTCGTAAGCCCATACGTCGATGA
>JAKSJT010000126.1 GCA_024402125.1 Bacteroidales bacterium | reverse complement strand
GATAGCGAAGAGCAAGTACTCTCTGTCTGGATCACTTCTTCCTGGAAGGAAGAACTTCAAACTCGATCGCAAGAAGTTTGTCATGATTGATAAAACCATTAAGTCTTATGCTGAAAGCAATGAGATTTATAAGAAGGCAAAGGATGAAGGAATTCTCACTAAGGGAAATGAGGGATATATCCCTGGAGGTATTTTTTAATAGGAGGAGTATTTATGGCAAAGCAAACTTTTTCTTATGATAATTTATTTCGTGGACTGAAGTTCTCAACAATTTCTACTCCTGAGAAGAATCTGGAAGAACTTTATGACAAAACTGATATAACTAAACCAATTGGGGTGTATCAGAAACTTGAGCCTAGATCTAGAGATACCGAGTATAAGGAGTCCATGGCATTTACTGTCCATGATCCTCTATGGATGCTGTCTCGTCAGTGGCAGTTCGGAAGGTTTAAGGGCAATAACTGCGGATCTTCAGTGATGACAAAGATCACTGTTGACAAGAGAAGGCTTGAACTTGTTCAGTCAAGAAGCGGTAAATATTCTCCACTATCAAATGAAACACCGCTTGAGTATGAAGTGGAGAAGCGTCCTCATACAATTGATCCATATTCAAGGCTAGAGTCTGCCTTGTATTTTATGGATCTTGTGAAGGCTAGGTATCTCGATCAGGGACAGATTTTGGCAGAACTTAAAAAGAAGTTCCCACTTGATCCGTTTGTTCCGGAGGTCCCATCAGGTGAGAAGACAATTGAAGATCTTAAGCTCAATGCCAATACTAAGCTTAAGAAGATGTATGCTTATTTTGCTTCGAGGTCATTTGATGGATATAAGCTCTTCTGCTCACCGAAGGTTACCTATAGCAGCAACCAGGCTAAGATGAATGAGGCTCTGTCTGTATATGTCGACTGGTTTAAGAAGAAGTACAATATCTCTGATACAGAAGAGAAGTACTGGAATGAGGAGAAACTCGGATATGAGGTAGGTCTTGCAACAAGCAGGCAGGCATACTATGCTGAAGACTATCATTCAGGTAAACTGTCATGGTACTCTTTTGACAGTGCGGATAAGTTCACATCAGCAAAGGACAAGGTTGAGACAAAGGTTCTTTCCTATATTCCGTCTCCGGCTGTATTCCCGTCAGCTCCTAACAGAAGATTGTGGGAGTTTGAGAACAGAAGAGTACAGTTCAATGACTATAGAACTGATGATGTTAAGGAACTTGCTTCGTCAGTTATCCTTCAGTATACAATGCTCTACAGCAATGACTGGATGATTGTGCCTATCGAGACTGAAATCGGAACTGTACTTGATGTAAAGGATATTGAGATTAAGGATACTTTCGGAAATGTCTTCCATATTAACAGAAACTTTGAGCAGGTTGATGCGAAGGACAAATCCTCTAGCTTTACAGACAGATGGGCACTATACTCAACTGTGAAGGCTTCTGCATATGACAATAGAGACTTCAGCTCAGAAAGAGGACTTCTCTGTCCTCCGACTGTTCAGAGATCAGAACAGGGTGAGGCTATTGAAGAGGTTCAGTTCCTTCGTGATGAGATGTCCAATATGGTATGGGGCGTTGAGAACAGGGTAAGTGACGGCTGTGGTGGAAGCCTAGATTCAAGAAGCCGCTCCGAGAAGGTATATTTTGATCTTGACCAGAAGAGAAAGCTTGCCAGCCAGGTTGTAGGAGGTGCAGTCCTTGCAGGAGCATCTGATGGACTGACAAAGGGAACAGACGGTAGAGCGCTTGCAGCTTCCATTCTTAGAGAGTCTCTTGGATATAAGGACATTGATGTGGAAAAGAACAAGATGGCTGACTACTCATATCTTATCCAGAACAACGTTCCTCTTCACTGGATTCCGTTCATTCCGCAGAAGATTCAGGGAAAGGCAAGAGATGTTGTGTTCAGACGTGGTAGAATGCCAATATGGTTCAATGAACAGTATCAGGCTGTAAGACCATCGAGTGAACTCCTTGGTGTTAAATACCAGGACGGTAAGGTTCTTCCTCGGTATGTCAATGAAGAAGAGATCCTGGGATATGGAACAAAGGTTGGTCTCTATCCTCAGAGAACCAGGTGGTTTGACGGATCAAGCTTCACATGGCGAGGATTCGAGAAGAGGATCTCAGGCTATCAGGCAAATAGCGGTCTGATGTTCGACAAGCTTCTTGAGTATAAGAATGAAGAAGGCGAGAAATAGTCCATCATAAAAGTACCCGGGTTTCAGTTGATGAAATCCGGGTAAATTCTTTATTGTCACTATTTGGAAATCTTAGCAAGATAATCGTAATGCTCTCCTTCCAGGACTAGCTCACACTTAAGTCCGACTTTTTCAGCCTCAGTCTGAAGAAGTGAAAAGTCTGCATATAACCAGTTGAAAGGTTTTCCTTTGATGTTCCTGTAGACCATCTTGTAGTCAACTTCTCCGTAGTATGCTCCAGCAAGGTCGATGTCAATTGATCCGTCCTCGTTTTCATAGAGGTACTGCAGGTCACTTGAATCAATGAGGATGATTCCATCATCGGACAATAGGGAAGACACCTTCTTCAGCATTGGCTCAAGGCCTTCTACTGTTCCCGCGATACCGGTTCCGTTCATGAGCATGAGAATCGTGTCGAATTTCTCCTCAATCTCGTCTTCTGATATGTCAAGACACCTGACATCCTTTATCCCTCTTGCTTTCATTGCCTGGCAGCTAAGAGGGGAGATGTCTACGGCTGTTACTTCGAATCCCTTGTTCTGCAGAGCGATTGAATGACATCCTGCACCTGCACCAATATCAAGGATTCTTCCTTTTGCAAGTTCAAGAGCCTTCTTCTCGATTTCTGGCATCTCTTCTTCAGTTCTGAAAAGATGTTCTGCCGGAATCTCATCCTCCTCGAACATTGAGGAGAGGACTCTAAGCTTAGCGGCTTTTCCTGTGTTCTGGTATTCTAGAATAGCACTTCCCATCGGGTCGTGAAGAGCGGAGAGTTTCATGACTAAAATTGTTTGTTGCACAAAAATAAGCAAAAAGTATCATTACTTCCTCTCTTTAGAAAACTCATTCCGGACTTTTGGCAGAGCAATGAAAAGCAATTAGCCGTAACTTTGCTTTACTATGTTTAACAAGAGTGATATTTCTAGAAATGAGTGTCAGCTTTTCGGGGCTCAGGCACGTTTAGGATATGACTGGTGGTGGCATTCATTCACTGCTAGGGATGTTGAGTCTGGAGAGGTAAAGCCATTCTTCTTTGAGTTCTTTGTCTGTAATCCAGAAAACGGACAAGATGAACCTGTACTAGGACAGTTGCCCGAGAATCAGAAGAAGGGTATCCGTCCGTCTTATCTTATGGTGAAAGCCGGTTCATGGGGAAAAGATTCCGGACAACTGCATAGGTTCTTCGGCTGGACTGGAGTAAAGGTTGACTTCTCGAAGAAGACCGGTTACAGTGTATCGGCAGGTGACTGCTTTGTCAGTGAGACCGAGTCCTACGGAAGTGTTGTTGTCAAGGATTCATCGTCTCATCCTGAATGGATGTGTGATGACGGTAGTATGCAGTGGAACCTCAAGATCCGTAAGATGGTTGCCTTCAATGTAGGATATGGAGCAAGCTCTTTACTAAGAAAGCTGCAGCTCTTTGAGATGTTCTGGCACGCTGAAGGCATGAAAACCGAGTATGAGGGAACCGTTTTCTGGAATGGTCGAAAGTATATCGTTACTCCTGAGGAGTCATATGGCTATGCTGACAAGAACTGGGGAAAGGGCTTTACTACACCGTGGGTATGGCTTTCATCATGTAATTTAACCAGTGAGATTACTGGAAAGAAACTTCAGGATTCAGTATTCGATATTGGAGGAGGAAGACCTAAGGTAGGTCCGATAGTCCTTGACAGAAAGCTTCTTTCTGCATTCTGGTATGAAGGTAGACCGTTCGAGTTCAACTTCTCAAAGTTCTGGACACTCTGCCGGACAAAGTTCCATGCATATGAGACTGACTCTGAGATAGTCTGGCATGTGGATCAGAGGACTCTGACAAGCCGTATGGTCAGTGACTTCACTTGCCGGAAGGAAGATATGCTTCTTGTTAATTACGAGTCTCCTGACGGAAAGAGACGTCATACTAGACTTTGGAACGGCGGTAATGGACAAGGTACAGTGTGTCTTTACCATAGGGGAAAGCTCCTTGATAGGATACATGCTGAGAACATTGGCTGTGAGTATGGTGAGTATGACGCCAATTCACCTTATCTAATCTCCAGATAGTCTATTTGGGAGTCTGATTCTACGAATTGTGATTGAATAATATGGAAGATGTCTGTGCAATAGGAACTGATATCTTCCATATTTTTTGTGGCTTTTGTCTTTTTGATTTGCTGAGAAAAATGGTTAAATTAGATGCAATAATTGGCTTAATATGAAGATTTTCAGCGAAGAACTTGTATCTGAAGCGGCTCTTGTGAACCATGTGGAAGATCTCTCTCATGCAACAATTGGAGAGACACTTCTAGTGGCGCAGTACTTGGAGGAAAAGACTGGAATACCCTTTATCAGGATGGATCAGGGAAGTCCTGGCCTTCCTGCAAACAGATATGGAATAGAGGCTGAGAAAAGGGCGCTTGATCTAGGCTTGGGTGCCCACTATCCTGCTGCTGCGGGAGTAAAGGAGCTTAAAGATGCTGCTAGCGAGTTCGTTAAAGCGTTCATTGATATTGATATCAGTTCAAGATCGTGTATTCCAACTGTAGGATCAGTTGCCGGATCATTCGGCAGCTTCATTGTATGTTGTCAGAGAGACCCTGAGAAGAACAAAGTTCTTCTCATTGATCCTGGCTTTCCAATTCAGAAATCCCAACTTAGAGTCCTAGGTATTGAATGGAGAGAGTTCGATATCTATCCGTTTAGAGGACAATCTCTCAGAGCCAAGCTTGAGGATGAATTGAAAGGAGGCGATATAGCAGCTATTGTGTATTCCAACCCTAATAATCCTGCTTGGATAAGTCTTGAAGAGGAGGAACTTAAGATAATTGGAGAACTGGCAACAAAGTATGATGCTGTTGTCATTGAGGACCTGGCATACTTTGCGATGGACAGCCGAAGGGATCTTTCTCATCCATACTCATCTCCTTTTGTTCGTACTGTTGCTAGATACACAGACAATTACATGCTTCTGCTGTCTTCCAGCAAGATATTCAGCTATGCGGGTCAGAGAATGGCTCTTGTATGCATAAGTGACAAGCTGTATGATAGACATTTCCCGTCTTTACAGCAAAGGTATCATGACTCTGGAGTATTTGGACCTACATTTGTTGCATCAATCCAGTATATGATAACTAGTGGAACTACTGCTACCACGCAGTACGGCTATGCTGAAATGCTTCGCCTTGCCTGTGAGGGTAAGATCAACTTTGTCGAAGACACTAGGGAATACGCTATCCGAGCTAAGAAGATGAAGGAGATATTCTGTAGGCATGGATTCACTATCACATATCCTAAGGATATTACGGAGGATATCGGAGACGGTTTCTTCTTCTCACTGTCTTATCCTGGTCTATCTGGAAGTGAACTTGTCAAGGAACTGATACATTATGGAGTGAGCAGCATCAATCTTGACACAACAGGAAGTCTTCAGCAGGGAGTCAGAGCTTGCACATCTAGGATGCGTGATGAACTGTACAGTGTTCTGGATGACAGAATGAGACAATTTGCAGAGGATCACAAGTAGTCTAAAGCTATTGTTGATTTCACTTAGTATAATCTATTGAAATAAAAGTTATTATGATTGCATCATTGCTTCAGATGGATATTGTTTGGGCGGACCCTAAAGCTAATCAGCAGTTAGCTGAAAAGGCTATAGCGAGTGCTCCTAAAAGTGATCTTTACATCCTTCCTGAAATGTGGTCAACCGGGTTTGCAACGCAGCCTGACGGTATCGCTGAAACTGATAATAGTGATAGCCTTTTGTGGATGAAGGATGCTGCTAGAAGATACGATGCTGCAGTAGCCGGTAGCATTGCTGTAAAGGATAGCTCTGATGGGACATTCAGAAACAGGTTCTATTTTGTGAAGCCTGACGGGGATGTTGTCTATTACGACAAGCATCATCTCTTCACATATAGCGGCGAACATCATCGCTTTGCCGCAGGAGATAAAAGGGTAGTAGTGGAGTGGAGAGGAGTCAGATTCCTTCTTCTGGTTTGCTATGACCTTCGATTCCCGGTGTGGGCCAGAAACCATGAAGACTATGATACAATCATTTATGTCGCATCATGGCCGACTCCTAGAGTCAAGGCCTGGAGAACTCTTCTAAAGGCACGTGCCATCGAGAACCAGTGCTATGTTTTGGGAGTGAATAGAGTTGGAACTGATCCAACATGTCAGTACTGTGGAGGAACTGCCCTGGTTGATCCATATGGAGAGGCTTTTGAGTGTCCTGATAACGAAGTTGCATGTGTATCGGGAGAACTTGATATGGATGCGCTCGAGGCCTTCAGGATCAAATTCCCGGTTCTCAAGGACAGGGACTAGAAACATTTTTTTGTTTTGACTATTGGCAACTAATCTGTTTGTTTCTAACTTTAAATGGATTAAAAGAAATAGTTAGAGTATATATAATCTTAATTGACTAGATATGAAAAAGTTATTTGTTTCTCTGTCACTATTGGCATTGTGCCTTACCGCTTTTTGTCAGAATCCATCCTACAATGGAAAGACTCTTGGAGTTTTAGGAGGAATGGGACCGGCAGCTTCAGCTGAGTTCATGCGTATCATGGCAGTAAAGGCTCCTGCAACAATCGATCAGGAACATCCAAAGATCATTCTATACTCCAATCCGTCTACTCCAGACAGAACTGCATATATCCTTGGCAAGGGTCCGGATCCGGAGCCATCACTTATTGCGGGTCTGAAGGCATTGTCAAACTGGGGCGCTGACTTCCTTGCTGTGACTTGCAATACTGCTCATTACTACATTGACAACTTCAGAAGCCAGATTGATAAGCCGATTGTGCATATCGCTGATGAGACTATCAAGGCAAGTAAGGAACGTTCTCCTGAAGGAGCATGGCTAACTGCTACACTTGGGACAATGAGAACTGGTGTTTATCAGAAGCATGCCGAGCAGGTAGGATACACATTCCTGATTCCATCAGAGGACATCCAGCCAGATATCCATGAGGTTACAGATCTTGTCAAGGCTGGAAAGTATGCTGAGTCCGGAAAACTCCTCAAAAAGGTATGCAAGAAGCTCTGGAAGGTTAAGAGAGTTCCTATAGTAGCTGCTTGTACAGAACTTCCGATTGCTTATCAGTACACAGGTCTTCCTGAAGATATGTGCGTATCTTCTTTGGAAGCTCTTGCTGACGGATGTCTAAGAGAACTCTACAAGTAGAAAATGAAAGTAACCGTTATTGTTGACAATATACCAAGCGGAGACCTCAAAGGAGAATGGGGTCTTTGCTTTTTTATCGAGTATAACGGAAATAAATATCTCCTGGATACAGGAGCCTCTGATCTGTTCCTGTCCAATGCCGTAGGTCTAGGAATAGACATTAAAGATGTTGACTGTGCTATTCTGTCTCATGCTCATTATGACCATACACTTGGAATGGATGCCTTTTTTAGGGTGAATTCCAAAGCGAAGTTCCATATAAGTGCCAATACTTCCGATAACTGTTATGCTAAGGCACTCTTTGTTAAAAGATACATTGGTATAGAAAAAGGAATCCTTGAGAAGTATCCAAAGAGACTTGCATATGTTTCAGGAGTTACTGAGATTGATCCAGGTGTCTGGATAGTGCCTCATTCAACAGAAGGTCTTGCAAAGGTCGGAAGGAGGAATCATATGTACGTTTTGGTCGGATCCAAGCTCGTCCCTGATGATTTCTCACATGAGCAGTCTTTGGTGTTCAGGACAGAATCAGGCCTTGTCGTTTTCAAC
>JAKSJT010000125.1 GCA_024402125.1 Bacteroidales bacterium | reverse complement strand
CCAGATCATATTTTCTGATAAGGGTTGCATGTGTGAGGTGTATGACCGGAATCACTCCCTGCTTTACATATCTATATATAGATGTCTTACCTATACCGAGATACTCCGCAGCCTTGCAGGGGGAGAATACTTCGTCAGGGTTGAACGCCTTGGTTTGGTCATCATCCTTCTCGCTTTTCTGGGCGAACGGGATACGGGGCGTGCCTCGTTTGAGGGCTTTCTTAAACCGGTTGCTGCAGTAGATGGAGCAGTACCTTGTTGTGGATCTCTGTGCCGTGAACTTTTTGCCGCAGCACTGACAAATTCTGATGTACTTCATAAAGCTATTTATTATTACTAGGTGTTTTCCCAAGTTTTAATAGCTGAATGAGTATTGCAGGCCTCTAGGATGGGGGTTTTCCCATCATTTGCACAAATCTCGATGAATTAGGGACCCCTACAATGACCATGGTAGAAATACGGTACTAATTCCTGCACAAAATCGGTCAAAATAAGAAAATCACTTTCATCATAGAAAGTAAAAAGGAGAGCCTGCATCAGACTCTCCATTAATCATTTGTAATCAAATTTAATCTAAATTATTCATTATCAAATAGTTACCTCACTTGCCGATGCAGAACTTACTAAAAATATTACCCAATACTTCGTCCGTTGAAATCTCACCAACTATTGTTCCCAAATGATACAAACACTCTCTTAGGTCTTGAGAGAGAAGATCTGTAGGAATACCAAGCCCTAAACCGTTCTTTACTCTGTCAAGAGCCTCAGCGGCATCAGATAGTGCTTTATAATGTCTGATATTGGTAATCAAAGTCTCATCATTAAGTGAGATTCTGCCTTTCTGGGAATCTGCTAGTACTGCCTTGAGTTCCTCAATGCCAGTCTGGAATTTTGCAGAGATTGATATTGTCTTTATATCTGGTAGGGTAGAGAGAACTTCGTTTGTAGAAATATTCTCTTTGTCTGATTTGTTAAGAACAATAAACAATGACTGTTCTTTTGTTGTATGACAAATGATGTCTTCAATAGACTCCTTGATGGATAAGCTGCTGTCAGAGCAATCGACTACGCCTAGAACAACATCAGCTTCGCCTATCTTTTTGTATGTCCTTTCAATACCTATCTTTTCTATAGCATCATCGGATTCTCTAATACCGGCCGTATCGATAAATCTGAACAATATGCCTTCGATAGTCATTGTTTCCTCAATGGTATCTCTAGTTGTGCCGGCAATATCCGAAACAATAGCTCTCTCTTCTCCTAACAAGGTATTAAGAAGAGTACTCTTTCCGGCATTTGTTGGACCTACAATAGCTACTGGAACACCATTCTTTATTGCATTTCCTGTCTTGAAAGAGTTTGCAAGCTTTGTGATATGATTGTAAACCTTGTCGATTAAATCAGTTAGCTGACTTCTGTCAGCGAATTCAACATCTTCCTCGCTGAAATCCAGTTCAAGCTCCATAAGAGAAGTGATATTGAGAAGATCCTCTCTCATAGTCTTTAGCTCAGATGATACACCACCTTTAAGCTGTGACATAGCAACTCTTAGAGATGCAGCACTGCTTGATGAGATTACATCGGCAACCGCTTCAGCCTGTGCGAGGTCCATTTTGCCGTTTGTGAACGCTCTTTTTGTGAACTCTCCAGGTTCAGCAGCCCTTGCCCCTAAATGAATAGCCTTTAGTAGAATCTGCTCAACAATATACTTAGATGCATGGCAAGAGATCTCCACAGAATCTTCACCAGTGTACGAGTGTGGAGCTTTAAACACACTTACAAGTACTTCATCTAGAATAGTGAAGTCATCATTGAATATTGTACCGAACTTGATTGTATATCCGGAAGCTTCTTCAATTGATCCTTTCTTAAAGAGGACAAGATCGTTAACGATGCCGAATGTCTTCGGACCGCTCATTCTTATAACTGTAATGGCACCTGTTCCTGGAGTGGTCGCAGGAGCTATGATTGTATCTTCAAGGTTCTGGATCATTTGATTGCTCTTATTATGAATACAAAAATAGTCAATTATCCCTAAAATAAGTATATGATAGACTTCTGATTGAGATGTTGAATACAATTATTAAAAAAAATCAATATTTATGTTTCTCTCTCGGAATTTTTAATTAGATTTGCAAAGTTAAAATGATGGAAGAATGATGCAGTATTGTATGAGCATATCTTTACAGCAAAGTGCAATTGATATTTGCACCTATCCTTCATTTTCTATTATTGTTTGATTATTCCAAGACCATTTCTTCTTTTTTAGAAATGGTCTTTTTTTTAAATCATATTGAGCAATGCAGAAACAACTTGGAGCAACACTTCGGCTGGAGATCGGCATGGAGTTCCGTGGATGGTCTTTCGGTTACGATAAGGCTTGTGACGGAGAGGTCGTGTTCTCTACAGCGATGGTCGGTTATCCAGAAAGCTTGACTGATCCATCGTATTCAGGCCAGATTCTTTGTGTAACTTATCCTATCATCGGTAACTATGGAGTTCCTGATGAGGGAGTGGATGAGAACGGAATATCAAAGAACTTCGAATCTGAAAAGATTTGGGTGAGAGGTCTTGTTATTAGTGAGTATTCATTCCAGTATAGCCATTGGGACGCAGTAAAGAGTCTTGACGAGTGGCTTAAGGAACAGAAGATTCCAGGAATCTGGGGTATCGATACTCGTGCTCTTACTCAGGTTCTTCGTGAGAACGGTTCTATGCTTGGAGTCATTGTTCCTGATGGTGAGGAGAAAGAATTCCCTGTACCAGATCCAAACCTTGACAACCAGATCGCTATCGTAAGCTGTAAGGAAGTTATCCGATACGGAGCAGACGGAACAGACAAGAAGAAGGTTGTTCTTGTTGACTGTGGAGTAAAGCACAATATTCTCCGCTGCTTTGTGGATAGAGGAATCGAGCTTATCAGAGTTCCTTGGGATTACGACTTCAATGAACTCGAATATGACGGACTGTTCATTTCCAACGGTCCAGGTAACCCTGCCTTCTGTACATCAACTGTTGCTCATATCAGAAAGGCAATGAAGGGAGACAAACCGATCTTTGGAATATGTATGGGCAATCAGCTTCTTGCAAGAGCTGCAGGTGCCAATACTTATAAGCTCAAGTATGGTCACAGAAGCCATAATCAGCCAGCTCGAATGATTGGAACAAACAGATGTTTCATCACATCGCAGAACCATGGGTTTGCAGTGGATGACAAGACAATTGGTTCAGATTGGGAACCATGGTTTGTTAATATGAACGATGGCACAAATGAGGGTATCAGACATAAGTCTAAGCCATTCTGCTCTGTGCAGTTCCATCCGGAAGCATCCAGCGGTCCAACAGATACCGAATTCCTATTTGATGAATTTATCAGCAAACTGTAGTCGACATGAAAGATACCAATATAAAGAAAGTCCTTATCCTTGGCTCTGGTGCTCTTAAGATTGGCCAGGCAGGAGAGTTTGATTACTCAGGATCACAGGCGCTCAAAGCTCTTAGAGAAGAAGGAATTGAGACAGTCCTCATCAACCCTAATATCGCTACAGTTCAGACTTCTGAGGGTGTAGCTGACAAGATTTACTTCCTTCCTGTAACACCATACTTCGTAGAGAAGGTAATTCAGAAGGAGCAGCCTCAGGGTATCCTCCTTTCTTTCGGAGGACAGACAGCCCTTAACTGTGGTGTTGACCTTTATAAGAACAATGTTCTAGACAAATACAATGTCAAGGTTCTCGGAACTCCAGTCCAGGCTATTATGGACACAGAGGACCGTGACCTCTTTATCAAGAAGCTGGATGAGATTGATGTAAAGACAATCAAGTCACATCCTGCTGCTAATATGGAAGAAGCTAAAAAGGCTGCTCATGAACTTGGATATCCTCTAATTGTTCGTGCGGCATATGCTCTTGGTGGTCTTGGATCAGGTTTTGTGGACAACGACCAGCAGCTTGAGGAAATCTGCGAGAAGGCATTCTCATTCTCTCCTCAGGTTCTTGTTGAGAAGTCCCTCAAGGGTTGGAAGGAGATTGAGTATGAGGTAGTACGTGACAAGTATGACAACTGTATCACAGTATGTAATATGGAGAACTTTGACCCTCTCGGAATTCATACAGGTGAATCAATCGTAGTTGCCCCTTCTCAGACTCTCAGCAACAAGGACTATTATTATCTAAGAGAGCTTTCAATCCGTATTGTTCGCCATATCGGAATTGTCGGAGAATGTAACGTTCAGTACGCATATGATCCAGATGCAATGGATTATCGCGTAATTGAGGTTAATGCACGTCTCTCACGTTCATCAGCTCTTGCTTCAAAGGCAACCGGATGTCCTCTTGCATTCGTGGCAGCAAAGCTCGGTATTGGTTACGGTCTGTTTGACCTCAAGAACTCTGTAACAAAGACAACACCTGCATTCTTCGAGCCTGCTCTTGACTATATTGTATGTAAGATTCCTCGTTGGGACCTTAGCAAGTTCAAGGGTGTATCCCGTAAGATTGGCTCAAGCATGAAGTCTGTCGGTGAGGTAATGAGTATCGGTAGAACATTCGAGGAGGCAATCCAGAAGGGTCTTCGTATGATCGGTCAGGGTGCTCATGGCTTTGTATCAAATAAGGAACTTAAGGTTAAGGATATTGATGAGGCACTTAGAGAGCCAACGGACCGTCGTATCTTTGTCATATCTAAGGCTATGGTCAAGGGTTATACTGTTAATCAGATTCATCAGCTTACAAAGATTGACAAGTGGTTCCTTGAAAAGCTCCAGAATATCGTCAATACGTATGGAGAACTCCAGACTTATGATGATATCTATAAACTTCCAGCAGACCTTCTAAGAACTGCTAAGAGACAGGGATTCTCAGACTTCCAGATTCAGAGAGCTGTGTTCAAGACAGATGATGCATCTTCAGTTGAGAACCACGATGCTGTACGAAACTATCGTAAGAGTCTCGGTATCGTTCCTGTAGTTAAGCAGATTGATACTCTTGCAGCTGAGTTCCCAGCTCAGACCAATTATCTGTACCTGACATACAACGGAACAAAGAATGATATCGAGTTCACAGATGACAAGAAGTCTGTAATCGTTCTAGGATCAGGTGCTTACAGAATCGGTAGCTCGGTGGAGTTTGACTGGTGTTCTGTAACTTGTCTCCAGGAGATCCAGAGGCAGGGATACAGGGGAGTGCTTATCAACTATAACCCTGAAACAGTATCAACAGACTACGATATGTGCGACAGACTCTATTTCGATGAACTCACATTCGAAAGAGTGATGGATATCTACGATATGGAGAATCCTCACGGAGTTGTAGTATCAGTGGGTGGACAGATTCCAAACAACCTTGCTCTTCGTCTCAGCAAGAACAATGTTCCACTTCTAGGAACATCTGCTAAGAACATCGACAAGGCAGAGGATAGACATAAGTTCTCAAGCATCGTTGACTCCCTTGGAATTGATCAGCCAGAGTGGAGTGAGCTTACAACACTTGAAGATGTTGACAAGTTTATCGCTAAGGTTGGATTCCCTGTTCTTGTACGTCCTTCATATGTGCTTTCCGGTGCAGCAATGAATGTCTGCTACGATGAGGAGAAACTCAGAAAGTTCCTCACAATGGCAGCAGAGGTTTCTAAGGAGCATCCTGTTGTTATCAGTAAGTTCATGACAAGATGTAAGGAGATCGAATTCGATGCAGTTGCTGACAACGGTGAGGTTATCGCATATGCTATCTCTGAGCATATTGAGTATGCCGGAGTTCACTCTGGCGACGCAACAGACCAGTTCCCTCCACAGAAACTCTATGTTGAGACAGCTCGTAGAATTAAGAAGATTGCAAGACAGATTGCTTCAGCTCTCGAGATTACAGGTCCATTCAATATCCAGTTCCTTGCAAAGGATAACTCTATCAAGGTTATTGAGTGTAACCTTAGAGCTTCTCGAAGCTTCCCATTTGTTTCGAAGGTGCTTAAGATCAACTTCATTGAACTTGCAACAAAGGCTATGCTTGGTCTTCATCCTCAGGTTCCTCAGAAGAGTGCGTTTGACCTTGAGTATGTAGGTATCAAGTCTTCTCAGTTCTCATTCGCTAGACTTGAAGAGGCTGACCCTATGCTTGGCGTAGACATGTCTTCAACAGGTGAGGTAGGATGTCTTGGTGATGATTTCAATGAAGCACTCCTAAAGTCAGTTATTTCTGTTGGACAGGAGATTCCAGACAAGAAGATCCTTCTTTCAACTGGTGATGCTCTTCAGAAGGCTGATATGCTCGTTGCCTGCAAACTTCTTTCTCAGTATGATTACGAGCTTTATGCAACAGGTGGTACATACAGATACCTTGTTGAGAACAACATTCCTGCTACAAAGGTTCTCTGGCCATCTGAGTCTGAGAACCCAGAGTTAAAGGGCAAGTATAAGACTGCTCTTGAAATGATTCAGAATAAGGAGCTTGATATGGTTATCAATATCCCTAAGAACTTCACTGATTCTGAACTTTCGAACGGTTATCTCATCCGCCGAGCAGCCATTGACTTTAATATTCCTCTTTTCACTAACGCAAGACTTGCAACCTCATTCATCAAGGCATTCTGCTCAATGTCTATGGATGACATCCAGATCAAGTCATGGGATGAGTATTAATAGATTGTCAAACAGACATTATATAATGAAAGCAGAGTTTCAGTTCTGGAGACTCTGCTTTTTTTGTCGTTACAAAAAGAAAGGCCACCATGCGGCAGCCTTTCTAAATGGGTATATTGACACTATCAACTGTTAGAATGTGTCGTAGTATTTAGCTTCTCTAGGATTGACCTTGTTCATGTTTTCAAGGAGAAGGTCATTTGTCTTGTACTCGTCCATAAGCTGTAGCATGAAATTCATTGCCTCAGTTGGATTCATATCTGCAAGAAGCTTTCTAAGTATCCAGATTCTGTTAGCCTTACCATTGTCGTAAAGAAGATCATCACGGCGAGTGCTAGAAAGAACAACATTTACAGCAGGGAAGATACGTCTATTTGAGAGTGTTCTATCGAGCTGGAGCTCCATGTTACCTGTTCCCTTGAATTCCTCGAAGATTACTTCATCCATCTTGGATCCAGTCTCAGTAAGAGCTGTTGCAAGGATCGTAAGAGAACCGCCGCCTTCAATGTTTCTTGCAGCTCCGAAGAATCTCTTAGGCTTCTGGAGTGCGTTTGCATCAACACCACCAGTAAGAACCTTTCCTGATGCAGGCTGAACTGTATTGTAAGCTCTAGCTAGTCTTGTAATTGAGTCAAGGAGGATGACAACATCATGACCACATTCAACTAGTCTTCTTGCCTTCTCAAGGACCATGTTGGCAACCTTCACGTGTCTTTCAGCTGGTTCATCGAATGTAGAAGCAACAACCTCTGCCTTTACGCTTCTGCTCATATCTGTAACCTCTTCTGGACGCTCGTCGATAAGAAGAACGATTTCGTAAACCTCAGGGTGATTGTCAGCGATTGCATTTGCAATTGACTTAAGGAGCATTGTCTTACCAGTCTTAGGCTGAGCTACGATAAGACCACGCTGACCTTTTCCGATAGGGGTGAACATATCAACGATTCTGCATGAGATGTCGTTCTGGTGACCATGTCCAAGCAGATTGAACTTCTCATCAGGGAAGAGTGGAGTAAGGAAGTCGAACGGAACTCTGTCACGGATGAATTCAGGAGTTCTACCGTTGATGTACTTGATCTTAACAAGAGGGAAGTACTTGTCGCCTTCCTTTGGTGGACGGATTTCGCCAGTTACAGTATCACCTGACTTAAGGGCATTTACCTTAATCTGGCTCTGTGATACGTAGATATCATCAGGAGAGTTAAGATAATTGTAGTCTGCTGAACGAAGGAAGCCGTATCCGTCAGGCATGATTTCAAGAACGCCTGTTGCCTCTACAGTTCCTTCAAACTCTATT
>JAKSJT010000124.1 GCA_024402125.1 Bacteroidales bacterium | reverse complement strand
TAGTGGAGATACAATTTTTACAGATACTTATATATATATAAGTGGAATGATTTAGTTATTATTTTTTGATTTGTTCTCTAGTCGGACATTATTAATTAAGACTATCTCAATCTCTGAATTACAGCTTAAGCATCACAGACAAAGAACAGTTTGTATAATTATATGGAAGTTAATAACTTTGGGAGTTTTTGGTACAGCATTAAACTAATGCTAGTATCCAAGACCATATAGAAGTAGTATTATCATTCAGAACAAAGAAATTAAACAAAATTCACTATATGAGAATCAAACATTTCATTCCAGCCGTTCTGATGTGCTCAACAGCCATATGCGCATCAGCACAGAAGCCTATGACGATCAAGGACGTCCAAGACTTCCAGAGAATAAGCAGCAAGCAACTTTCCTCAGACGGAAAACATGTAATTTCAGTTACAGAGAGTTGGAGAGGTGATGCTGACAGAAGCGGAAACCTCCGCACTTTCAACGGAGATGCAACAGCTAAGATCTATGATGCTACCGGCAATCTTCTCCAGTCATTCTGTCCTGTCTCTGCAGCTTCATTTGCTCCAGGAGCAAAGCATGTAATCGTAACAACAAAGATGTCTGAGAAGGAAAAGGAAGAAGCCCAGAATGAGAAGAAGAAGGATCTTCCAATGGAGAAGCTTGTCATCTACACTATTGATGGAGCAGTTGAGACAATCGATTCACTAAGGACATACAAGATTTCAGACAAGATAGACCTTCTTGCTTACCAGACAGGTAAGAAGGACTCTACCCTCTTCATCAGAAACCTTGGCAAGTCACAGATGATTCTTCCAAGCGTTACAAGTTTCCAGTACAGCACTGACGGTAAGGTTCTCTGCATTGTTGCAGCCGGAAGCGGTATTGACGGAAAGAAGGGTCTTTTCCTTCTTAAGGAAGGTCAGACAACACCTATTCTTATTAAGGAAGGTGACGGATCATTCAGAAGCATCAGTTTCGCTAAAGAAGGAACTACACTCACATTCCTTTACACAGAAAAAGCAGAAAAGGGAAGCAAGGACAAGAAAGAGCCTCAGATCTGGCTTTCAGAAAACGGAGCTCCTGCTAAGATGGTTCTCCAGAGCGCCAAGGGCATTGCACCAGAAGGATGGACAATCAGTGATGCTGGTCGCCTGAGCCTCTCCAATGACTGCAAGAGAATCCTCTTCTCAACAGCTCCTGCTGCTAGAGAAAAGGACAACACTCCTAACAGACCTAACGTTCAGATCTGGAGCTGGGATGAGCCAGTACAGTACACAGTTCAGGACTACAGCAAGGATCGTGACAGCCGTAAGACATACACAGCAATCCTCGACCTCACAACAGGAAAGGCTATGCAGCTTACAACTGAAGAGTTCCCTACACTTTCCACTCCAACAGGTCTGACTTCAGAGTATGGTATTCTCAGCGCAAGTGAGCCGTACTCAGTTTCATCAATGTGGGAAGGAACCACAAAGAGTGACTACTACAGAGTCAACCTCTCAACAGGCGAGAAGACCCTCATGGAGAAAGCTGACTATACACGCTACCGCCTTTCTCCAGAAGGAAAGTATGCATATGCATACAAGGATAGAGACAGTGTATGGATTAGCATTGATATGGCTACTCTCAAGGAGTACCAGCTTACAGACAAGTCTTTCAAGGCATGGGATACAGACAATGATGTTCCTGACTATCCTTCTTCTTACGGAAATGCAGGATGGACAAAGGGCGATGAGTACATCATCCTCTATGACAGATACGATATCTACAAGGTCCCTGCAACTGGAGGAAAGATCGAGAAGATCACTGCCAGTGGAAACGAAAGCAACATCCAGTTTAGAATCACATCCTTAGGTAGCACAGAGACTTATATCGATCTCGCAAAGCCAATGATCCTTACAGGTTGGAACGAAACAACAAAGGGATACGGTTTCTACAAGCTCAGCTACGGAAAGGGTAAGAAAGCTGTCGCACCTGTTGAACTCATGGCAGGAGACTACAAGCTTGCAGGTCTCTCAAAGGCTCAGAATGCAGAGGTATACATGTTCAGCAAGGAAAGATATGATGTATACCCTGACCTTTACCTCGCAGACGCAACCTTCAAGAAGGTATCAAAGATAACCAAAGAGATCGAGCAGCAGAAAGACTTCGTATGGGGAACAGCAGAGCTTATAAGCTGGACTACATACACTGGAAAAAAAGTACAGGGTGTTGTTTACAAGCCAGCAAACTTCGACCCAAACAAGAAGTACCCTATGGTACTCAACTTCTACGAAAGAAACTCTGAGACTCTCCACAACTATCGTCTGCCAGAGCCTCACAGATCAACTCCTGACTACCACTTCTACAACAGTAACGGCTACATCGTATTCAACCCAGACATCATCTACACTGATGGTCATCCAGGTGAAAGCTGCTACGACTGCGTAATGAGCGGTATTGACGAGGTACTTAAGGGTGGTTATGTTGACGAGAAGAGAATCGGTGCTGCAGGCCATAGCTGGGGCGGCTACCAGACAGCATATCTCTCAACAAGAACAGACAGATTTGCTGCACTTGAAAGCGGTGCTCCTGTAGTCAACATGTTCAGTGCATACGGCGGTATCCGCTGGGGCAGCGGTATGGCTAGAGCATTCCAGTACGAGCACGGCCAGAGCCGTATCGGAAAGTCCATCTGGGAAGCTCCTGAACTCTACACTGAGAACTCTCCTCTTTGGAATATGGAGAAGGTCACTACCCCACTCCTTATCATGCACAACGACACAGACGGACACGTTCCATGGTATCAGGGTATCGAGTTCACTGTAGCTCTCAAGAGACTTGGAAAGACATACTGGATGCTCAACTACACAGGAGAGCCTCACTGGCCAACAAAGATGGCAAACAAGGTAGACTTCCAGACCCGAATGATGCAGTTCTTCAACCACTACCTGAAGGGAGAACCAATGCCTAAGTGGATGAGCGAAGGTGTAAGAGCAGTTGACCAGCCATACGAGCTTGGTTACTAGAAGATACTATATTAGTAGAAAGAGTTGACTCAATTCTGTTGAGCCAACTCTTTTTCTATTACATCATTAAGAACAATGTCTAGAGCATACGATACCCCCGAACCCACTCTGAACTAATCTTCCACATCACAGCCTGAATGTTCTTATTTCGTTTCATTTTTGGAAATCTCTTGCTCCGGTAATTAAGATCAAAGATATTTTCCCAAGTATCATCGAGACTGTCACTTAGAATACCATCCCACATATCAGAATCGAAAAGAAGTAGTTCATTCTCAGGCACATCCAGAACAAGAAGCACATCTTTCCCGTGGGGATGTTCTTTCCCGGAAGGATTGTACTGCTTCTTGTAGGAGCCTACCTGAGCCTTTGCCCAGATCGGGAACTTGGCTGCTTCGTAGGAAGGGATTCTATCACACATCATATCCAGCATCCAATGAAAGGCCTTACTATCCTCTGTAGAAGAGTCAGCATACAGCACTCCGTCTCTGTTTAAGGTCACAAATGCCTTACTACTTTGTATTGTCCAAACTCGCATTGTAAAGAGTATTTCGAAATAATTGATTACAATATACTGAAATTATAACACTTCTTTAGGGTATACTAGAAAAGTATTCTTTAAATAATTAATAAATGCGTTCCCTATTTTGTCCGGTTTATATATCTTTGCCTTACTAAAACACAAGGTATATTCATTTAATTTATCATGACTTACAAGCATAAGATTCAGTACTACGAAACTGACAAGCAGGGTGTAACCCATCATTCAAACTATATCCGCATCATGGAAGAGACTCGTATCTTCTTCATGGAAGAGATTGGATGCGGTTACGAGAGAATGGAAGAAGTCGGTATCGTTTCCCCAGTTATGAATGTTAACTGCGATTACAAGCGTCCGACAACATTCCCGGACATAGTTGAAGTTGAGCTATCCGTCCTTGAACTCAGCAAACTCAAGACAAGATTCGGATACAAGATGACAGTCGGAGACAAGGTTGTCTGTACAGCATCTTCTCTTCATTGCTTCCTTGATCTTAATGGAAGACCAGTTGCACTTGAAGACAGATTCCCTGAATTCTACAAGATTCTGGTGGAGATGCAGCAGAACGCAAAATAAGAGATTCACGAAGTGGGCTGAAAACATTGTTTTTCAGTCCATTTTTTAATGAGAAGGATCGACAATCTTCTTAAGTGGTTTCACACAATTCTTTATTGTACTCTCAGCATTCACTTCCAGCTTTGTGCGGCTTTTAAGATACTCCTCCGCAGAGAATCCCTTCAGAAGGATCTGAGAATACAGCTCAATTCGGAACCTCAGTTCTATAAGGAAATTCACGCCTGCGGTATTGAAGGACTTCTTCTGCTCCTTGTTCGATATCTCGATAGTCATAAGAGGAATGACCTTCTGGGCAAGGAAAGTCAGCTGATCCGAGAAATACACAGCTCCTTTTGCTATTCGCTGCTTTATTTCATCAGTTGGACATTCATCCTCTTCCGGAATGGAATACACCATTCTCTGAAGCTGAGAGCGGAATCTTGCAGCAACATCCTTCAGTTCCTTAAGTCCTGCATACGGTTTGTCACTGGCGACTTCCAATGACGGATCAGACAGCGCCGAATACTGCAAAGCATTGGATCTGAATTTGGATGGTAGTTCCGTGTTATATATCCTGTTAATCCTGTTATAGAGATATCTGAGTTCATCAAGGTTGAAAGCATCACATACCCTGTCGACATACTGCTGCCTCTTATGAGCCGAGAAAGTATCTTCAGCGGATTCAAAACTTGTGTATGTAGATTCAAAACCAAGGACATTGTCATCTCTAAAGAATCCGCTTCTGGATATCTTGCTAGAAAGGACTATACCCTCAAGACTTCTACATCTGGAAAGGGCGACATATATCTGTCCGAAAGAAAATGCTGATCCGGCATCAATTATAACTTTATCAAAAGTTAGTCCCTGACTCTTATGGATGGTGATAGCCCAGGCATACCTGAGAGGAATCTGCTGGAACACACCTTCCCTATGCATCTCAATCTCACCTGTTGACTCGCTGATCTTGTACTTGATATTCTCCCAGATCTCAGGCTGCACTTCATACTCCTTGCCTTCTTCATCCGTTACGATAATATCAGGAGTCAGAGAGGTGACAGTTCCAATCTTGCCATTGTAGTATCCCTGCATCGAATTGTTCCTAAGGAACATCACCTGAGCACCGACTTTCATCTCAATCCTCGTGTCTGCAGGATACATGCTTTCCGGAAATTCACACTCTATCTTCGCCTCGAATGCCTTCTGCTTTCCTTTAAGTGCATTCATCTTGGATGCATTGACACTGTCAGCAAGTGCATTGTGGGTTGTAAGCCTAATCCAACTTTCCTTCTTAGGAGGCTCAAATGAAGGATTGAAACGGCTGTTCAACATTGCAAGTGTCCCATCTGATGGAGTTCCGGATCGGACATCATTAAGGATATCGACAAAGGTCTGGCTTCTTTGTCTGAAGACAGTCTCCAGCTGAAGAGTAATGTAAGGAGTGTTCTGGAGAGCCTTGGAGAAGAAAAAGAATGGAGACGGATACACTTTGTCGTAGTACTGTTTCTCCGAATCTTTCACAACAGGGGGAAGCTGCTGGATATCACCTATCATTAGAAGCTGAACTCCACCGAAAGGCTTCTGGTTTCTTCGGAATGTCCGTAGTCTGAAATCAATGGCATCCAATATATCCGCCCTGACCATTGATATCTCATCAATGATAAGAAGATCCAATGATCTGAAAAGATTGATCTGTGATTTCTTGTAATGACTCTCCTTCTCTGGCAACTGGTACTCAGTCACCAGTTCCTTCACATCCGGAAGATACGGACAGAGCGGTAGCTGAAAAAATGAATGAATGGTAACACCACCTGCATTGATAGCAGCGACTCCAGTTGGAGCGACAACGGCACATCGCTTTGGACAATTCTCAACAATGCTCCTAAGGAATGTAGTCTTACCGGTTCCAGCCTTTCCTGTCAGATAGACAGACAGACCAGTTTCATATACATACCTCTCAGCAAGAAGGAAGTTTTTGTCCTTAACGATTTCCATAGAATCAAAGTTAGGAAGAATTTCACAAATACAGGCTGCATTACACTATCTATATACGAAACAGACCTCAAAAGTAAGTTCCACTCTTGAGGTCTAATATTGATCACTTGGTGTGTTTCTTCGAAGAACTAGATTTCCTTATTCTTAACTACAGACTCGTAATAAGCGAGATAGTCATCCTTCTGCTCACTAGCCATCCAAGCCATAGCTGAACGAGGGTGGTCATTCTGAGATCCTGTAATCATATATGGAATGAAGTATCCCCAATCGATATTCTGCTTAAGCGGATAGATGTAGTCCTGGATACACTTGATAATTGGCTCAAGTCTATACTTAGGGTTCTTAAGGAATGACAGCAGAAGCTCAAGCGGACAGTTACCTGCACCACGGCCGATACCAAGCATTGTAGCATCAAGCATGTTGGCTCCGCCTCTGATACACTCGATTGTATTGGCGAAGGCAAGCTGAGTGTTATTATGGCCATGGAATCCGATTGTTCTATCAGGAAGTGCTGTCCTATACTTATCCAAAAGGCTATGGATATCCTCACAGTAGAGGCTTCCGAAACTGTCAACAAGATAGAATGTCTTTACTCTAGAGTTTGCAACATCTTCGAGAACCTGATCAAGAGCACGGTCATTAACCTTTGACACAGCCATAAGGTTGATTGTAGCATCATATCCCTTGTCCATCACATGATGAGCAAGGTCAATAGCCTTATCAATCTGATAGTCATAGCAGGCAACACGGAAAAGGTCCACCACACTCTCATCTTTTGGACGGATATCGTCATAGTTGATTCGTCCGATGTCAGCCATAACGCTGAGCTTTGTTCCTGTATTATTGTCACCAACTATCTCACGGATCTCATCCTCAGCGCAGAACTTCCATGGTCCGAACTCAGGACGTGGGAACTGGTCTGAGCTACTGATGTAACCGATTTCCATATAATCGATACCAGCTGCTACACAGCTATCATATACGGACTTTACAAGATCCTTGCTGAACTGCCACTTATTCATAAGTCCACCGTCACGGATTGTGCAGTCAAGGACTTTGATTTCTTTTCTAAACATATGATTATAAATTAATTATTTTCTTTTCCTCTTCTATGAAATATCTGACCAGCCTGTCATAGATCTCTTCTATGACATCCGGATTAAGTCCACCTGCCTCAGCCCACTGACGTCTGGTCTGCATGACTTCATTCCTACGGGCAGTAGCCTCTATTCCACTGGCTGTTCCATCCTTGTACTTGACAACTTCACGGACATATCCGAATCTTGTAGAAAGAAGACGGATGATCTCACGGTCAATGTTGTCGATCTCATTTCTCACATCAGTAATGTTGCAACATTCCTGAGGAAGCTTGTCATTGATTCTGTTACTCACTACTATTTGATTTTTTAAGAGGTTACAAAATTATACTTTTTAACCATTAAACAAGTACTTTGGGAGATTATTTTACAGTCTACCGTGTATAAACATATGAATATCGAATATTTATGCGAAATCAAACATACAGAAAAGGAACTTACAATCTGAAACTATGACTATTACAGTTTAAGGTATCCGACCCTCATATACTGACTTAACAGCTGCGATGGAATAATGGACCGTATAGCCTCCATGATAATATTCAGTCTCTTTTCATGGATGTAATCCCTCCTTATTATCAGGTAGATTGTTCGTGATGGAATTTGGTTCACGATAGGCCTTAGGTTAGTTTGCTGGCTGTACATGATCATTCCAAGATGAGTTTCAGGAATGATGGTCATACCACCATTTTCATTGACAATCTGAATAAGGGTTCCGACTCTTCCTCCTTCATACTTTTCTCCAGGACGGAGAAGTGATGCGTCACTCTCTGTAGAAGAATCTTAAA
>JAKSJT010000123.1 GCA_024402125.1 Bacteroidales bacterium | reverse complement strand
AGTGATGTTGCGCCGGAGTATTTCGGAACACCACTTGATGCAATCTACTCTACCTTCAGAATCTGTACAGTTGAAGGCTGGTATGATATCCCTGATTCCATTACTAGTGTATACCCAGGTTGGGGCAACTGGATCAGACTGTATTTCATATTCATCGTGACAGCAGGTGGTATTATCGGTCTTTCCCTTGTCAACTCAATCTTTGTCGATGCGATGGTCAGTGACAACAATGATGAACTTACAGATAAGGTAGATGAACTGACTAAGAAGATTGAGGAACTCTCGGAGAAACTTGACAAACTTCAGAAGTAAAGGTCCATTATTCAGACACAAAGAAACAGGACTCTGACTCACGTCATTGTCCTGCTGTAAAACCAAATAGTTCATCATGAAAGTGTATGTGAAATCAGTGTTTTTCAGAAACAGATTCTGAAAGTATGACTACTATGCGAGACTGATAGAATTAATAGTCAATGATTCACAGTTAAGAAGAATGTAACACTTTCCCCCGGCGCAAATGAGATTTTAGGCTAAACATTACTTATTACACACAGAAAATTTAACTCCATATTATTCAAGTTTTCTGTTGCAAATTTCACCATAAGATTATCCAATCCAAAAGAGAATTGACAGTAGTTTTGTCATAGTTATGTCATACTTTTGTCTATAGGGTAAAAAAACAGACAAGACCTCCCGAGACTCTATCTCAGAAGGTCTTTTTTTATGTTGTAATGCCGTGATTTCTAATAGATTTCATCACTATGCTTTGGCAAATCTTTCATCCATCCCAGGTAGTGCTCGGAATACTTTTCGTGACAGAACTCCTTTATCTCTTTTGACATCAGGCAGAAGGCGTATGATTCCAGACAGCGTTGAGAGTATGAGCAGAACAGCCTGTCTATGTTCCTTGCCTTCTTCTTAAGATCGGACATTGTAGGACAAGCATTCATGTCTCCAGAAGATATCCTGTATATAATGAGGGCGATGTCGTCATTTGTAAGGCCGATGCGTCTAAGATACTGCACAGCCAGTATCCTGGCATCAACTACAGCCTGCATCTTGGAACCATTTATGATGGACTCTTCTCGAACTTCACATACCTCTGCAACCTTGCCAAGGACTATGCTGAACATCTCGCTCTTCTTCATAGGACATGGATTTTGAGTTATGACTTTAAAGTTCGTGAATATAATTGAGATTATGAAGGATTTGAGATTAAAGACATGGCTAGATATCTATAATGGTCATTATGTGCTATAAAAGGGGAGATTGGAGGCTACCATATCTGTCAATATTTGTTCTCATTGCAAGTGCGGTAGCTTCTCCAACAAGGAATAGGTCTGCTATGCTGTAGTGTCTCATTCTGTTTTCCCTCTTTGTGCCACCTGCTACTTCAGCTGTTCTTAACATGTTCGATCTGAACTCCCAGTCTCCAAAGAAGGTGGCTGCTCCTAGAGCAAATGCAGTTCCACCTGCACTGATACCCTTGACAATCATACCTGCGTCTCCAGGAGCGAATTTAATCTCAGGACTATACTTGATGTATTCTTTTACACCGCATACTTTTGTACCCATGAAGGTATCGTCCTTTCTTAGAACCTTGCACATCTTTTCGTACTGGTCCTTTGCGAAGTCAGCATCAATAAGTGACAGGTATGAGCAGTTCAGGGCTGTGTGTGAACCTCTGATCTCAATACCTTTCTGGTATTTGCTTGCTCCAGGGAGCATACCAGCCAGAAGACCTGTTCTCTTGTCAATCCAAATTGTCTTGGCATTATGGAGCCATGCCTGGACTGTGTCCTCGTATTTGCCTCCATTAAGTCTTGAGTAGTTCTTCAGGGCAACTATAGTAACAAGCATATCGCTGAGCCAGATCTGCATGTTTGGGAAACTGAGCAGGTTCAGGTCATAAGGGCTCTGATGCATTCTCCGGACAAGAGTTCCGCAAAGAGTATCATATATAGTATCGTATCTGGAGTCTCCACCAGAGAGCTTGTAGTTACTGATCATCCAAGCGAGGATACTGAGATATGTCATATGACTCTTATTGCCGGATAGGGATTCCATCGCATCCTCTTTCCATGAATGAGTATCGTACTCTCTTAATGTTGGAGTATTGACAATATCAACCAGTTTTGATATATATTCAGTGCACTTGTCCTTCTTGTCTGGATATAGGTAGCTTATGTTAGCTAGAGCATGGGTGAGCATAGAGCAGCAATAGATTGCCCATTCTCCCTGGAAGTGCTCTCCGATAACTTCAGGAGCCTCTTTTACTAACTGCTCAGGACTCTTGACTATTTTTTTACAGAGCCAGTTTGCTCTCTCTAGGATCTCATCTTTTTCACTTTCCCATGAAATGTCGCTGGTACTGATGCGCCAGTTCCTTGCTTTCGCAGCTGTAACAGGAGTAGATAATAGTATAGGTACTACCTGAGCACCATAAGATAATAGCTCTTTGTCCCTAAGAAGAGATGATATGAATTTAAGATTTCCCATTGTGAATAATGATATGTTTGTTCAATAATACGGATGCTTGTTGTCAATTATTTCTGAACTATATCAAATCTCTGGAAATCAATATGTTAAAAAGAGTATACCAAGCCGTATTTTTTATGAAGCTGAGCTAATGAGCCATCGTTCTTCATATTCTCTATCTTGTCGTTGACCATCTTTAGAAGGTCTTCCTGTCCGCATCGCATCAGTATTCCAATATAAGACTGGGTGAATGGAGTACCCTTTAGCGGAGCGGATAGTCGGTTATCAGAACTGATGTAATATGGGACTTCCGTTATCTCCGTTATCATGATGTCAGCTTTTCCCTCGGCTATGAGATTTGGGATCTCTTCGTTTCGTGGGTGTACAGTGATAGATGCGTGAGTCAATCTTTGCATTGCGAACTGCTCGTTCGTACCACCTGGATTGACCATAACCCTGACATCCGACCTGTTGATGTCTTCAATTGAATGGAACTTTTCTGCATCTTCAGCCCGGCACAGAATAGTCTTTCCGTTGGCTAGGTACCCTTGGCTCATTGCCATAGTCTCAAGACGCTGATCAGTTATGGTTATTCCGCTAATTGCAAGGTCGAACTTTTGAGGGTCTGATAGCACATCTGAAGAAAGGGTCGGCCATGAAGTTGGAACGAACTTGACTTCAACTCCGAGTTCCTTTGCAATGATTTCAGCCAACTCAATATCAAATCCCCAATATGAACCATCTTCTTCCAGGAAGGATAAAGGACGATAGTCCCCTGTTGTACCGACTAGCAGCACTCCCCTTTGTTTGATTCTGGTGATTGTACTTCCTGATGAATCCTTGTACTCTATTGAATCCCTTCCCGGTCCTTTTGTTAAGCAAGGAATGGCAATGGCAATAAGTAGAACTGAAGCAATCAGTAAGATTGTTCTTTTGCGAATATGTATCTGCATAATTAATAATATAGTTCAGTCAAAATTACTGAATTAATCCCAAATCTGTTTTATTAAAAGTAAAAAGCGGCTCAAAACTGAATTGAACCGCTCTTTTTGCTATGATATAAAGTTGTTTGTTACTTAGCAATCTCCTTCTTAAGGAAGTCAGATACATACTTGTCACTAGTTACCTTCTGTTCACCGAAGAATCCATGACCACCACCCTCTATTGTATGGTATTCACAGTTCTTATATAGTGATGCAGCCTTGTCTGAGTATGTTACCTTTACAAGCTGGTCATTTGTTCCGTGGACGATAAGTACATCCTTCTCGAATGCTGGAATCACTGAATATACATCATAGTCGAGTACTGGAGCATAGTAATTCTTACCGATATCCATACCCATGAAGTTCACAACTTCTGGAATGTCCTCTTTTGTCTTGTAGAGGGCTCTCGCATCATCAGGAATACAGAGTGCTGGATAAATTAGACAGATAGCCTTGATCTTATCCTGGACCTCGGGAGCAAGTATAGCTGATACGCAGCCTCCCTGGCTCTCACCGAGGAGGAAGATGTTTTCTGTGTCAACACAGTCCCAAGTACGGATTTCATTGAGAGCATCAAGCACATTCTGCTTTTCTGTGAAGATTGACATTTCTGTAGTTGCACCCTCACTCTGAGAACCCATTCTGCCGCCTCCCTGAAGATCCAGAGCAAGGCAGATGTAACCTTCCTTGCCTAGTTCTGTCATCTGGCTCCAGAATCCCTGACCTGTTCCGCCGTAGCCATGACTCATGATGATTGCAGGCTTCTTAGCAGGTCCACCCTTAGGAATAACAGCAAGTCCGTAGAGCTTCTTTCCACGGCTTGTGATATTGATGTCCTTTGTCTCAAATGAAGCATCTGTAGGCTTTTGAGGCATTCTGAACTGCATACCACCCTGAGGACGACCGCCTTGACGCTGACCGCCACGTGGGAATCCGCCACCCTGAGGAGGCTGAGCAATTGCCAGTACAGATGCTGCTGCAACTGCTAGAAATGTTGTGATGAATCTTTTCATATGATTTGTGTATTTGTTATCGCTCTTCTAAGGTAATAAAATTAATTGGAACTCATTTTAACCTTACTACATTTTTTATTGAACGCGATTTAAACGATTTACCGTTCATCCTTTAAATTCAGCAGTTCATCATATATTTCTAACATATAAATTGTATTTTGTCATAAGGATTAATACATTGGTATACATATTAATAAGCACTTAACAATGAATCGCAACTTTATTCTCTCAGGAGTTGCCGCTTTTATGGCAATCTTCACATGCAACGCTCAGTATGCAAAGCCAACTGGCGTAAGCAACGATGATGTTATTCTCCATGCTTGGTGTTGGTCATTCAACACAATACGTGAGAACCTTAAGGATATCGCTGATGCTGGTTATACAATCGTTCAGACATCTCCAGCACAGCACTGTATCACAGATACAAAGTCTGATCCACAGGGTGGAAACCAACTTTTCGGTCATGGCTACTGGTACTATCACTATCAGCCAACAGACTGGAAGATCGGTAACCAGCATGTAGGTACAAAGGCAGACCTCCAGGCTCTTTGCGCTGAGGCTAACAAGTATGGTATCAAGATCATTATTGACGTTCTTCCTAACCATACCGCAATTGACCAGTCAAAGGTAGAGGCTGACCTCGATGCAGCAGTAGGTGGACACGAGAACCTTTATCACGCAGCAGGTCTTACTCCTATCAGAAACTACAACGACAGACTTCAGTGTACAACTGGTGAGATGGGTGGTCTTCCTGACGTAAATACAGAGAACCCTGATTTCCAGGCATATTACATGAACTATGTTAACGAGCTTCTCGCTTGTGGCGTTAGAGGTTTCCGATATGATACAGCAAAGCACATCGGTCTTCCTAGTGACCCGCTCGATCCTCGTTCAAAGCAGAACGACTTCTGGGAGGTTGCAACAGGTAGAAAGTCTGTAAAGGGTGTTAAGCTTGCTCTTACTGTAGAGGATCTCTTCTTCTATGGTGAGGTTCTTCAGAGCAGAAATGTAAAGGAGGACGAGTATGCTCAGTTCATGGGCCTTACAGCTAGCTCAATGGGTTCAAACCTCAGACGTGACCTCGACAAGGGCTCATGGACTGACAGAGACGTAGTTGGTTTCTCGCACATGGCTGCTCCTGAAAGACTTGTAACATGGGTTGAGTCACACGACACATACTGTAACGATCATGAGTCTGCACACCTTACAGACGCACAGGTACGTGCAGGTTGGGCATACCTTGTAGCAAGACAGAACGGTACTCCTCTTTTCTACAGCCGTCCAGACGGAAGCAATGGTCCAGCTAAGAACTACTGGGGAAACAATGTCGCTGGTGCAAAGGGTAACGATGAGTTCAAGGCTCCTGAGGTTGTTGAGACAAACAAGTTCAGAAAGGCTATGTCAGGTCTTGCTGAGACAGTGACATTCGAGAACAACGGTGCTATCGCTCAGATCGCTAGAGGATCTAAGGGTGCTGTTATTATCAACATCACAAACTCTGACCAGTCATTCAAGGCAGCTACAACTCTTGCAAAGGGTAAGTATACAGATAAGGTATCAGGCGCAAAGGTAAAGGTTAAGAAGGGTGTAGTTTCTGGAAACATCGCTCCTTACGGCGTTATGGTTCTTTACTAATCGAATAAATCTATCCTTTCAGGATATTGATCAATAAATGAAGAGATCCTCATAGCTGGAAATTCAGCTTGTGAGGATCTCTCTTTTTTTGCATAAGTCTTAATTGGGCTATGACCAATCAACGAAAATACTCTTAGTCAACATTTACGATCTGATAGTTTCTAGTTCCAAGACCAATCTTCTCGCCCCATTCCATGATATGGGTTCCATGCTGCTGTGCAATTCTGTTAAGAAGGGGTTTTGTGTTGTTGTGCTCATCGTTATGAATCTTTGTTACGATATCGTAGCATGCCTGATCTAGAGCTACGGGGTCCAAGGAAGCAAGGATGCCGTAGTCAGCGATGAGAGGCTTCTGTGGATGGGCATTGCAGTCACAGTCGATGCTCATCCTGTACATACCTGATATGTATAGAATCTTCTTTCCATCATCGAAGAAGTTGTGAACTGCCTGTGCAGCTGCTGCCATTGATTCTACAAATCCGTCCTGGTTCTGGGTATGTGACCACAGCTCAGCTGGACTTTCAGTATAACCTGCAGTGTGGATATAGGCCTTTCCGCTAGCTGATGCTACACCGATGGAAGCGTTTTTGAGAACACCGCCCATGCCTGCCATCTGGTGACCCTTAAAGTGTGCCAGGTTTATCATGAAGTCGTAGTTTTTTAGGTGAGACCCAACGATGTTGTACTTTAGGTGGGTCTTGTCCTGAATAGGAATGTTCATGTCACCTTCCGAATCCATGATGTCAACTGGTGCGACTCTTTGAAATCCTCTTTTCTCTATTTCTTTCCAGTGGGAAGCTGTTGTGTTACGTGTACCTGCATATGCCGTGTTGCACTCGACGATAGTAACGGAGTTCCCTTCAACAGAATTGACATCATCAATGATAGGCTTGAGCATTTCTGGGCGAAGGTATCCTGTCTCTTCAGATTCACCGGTTGAAATCTTCAATGCAACTTTGCCTGTAGCTGGCCTTTCCAGTGCATGGTACATCTTTACGATGCTTTCTGCAGAAATGTCTCTTGTTACATACACAATGCTGCTACTGCCACTATTGTTGTCTTCTTCTTTTACGGTCTTGACATTGGAAGCTCCGCCACAAGATGACAAGATACTAAGCACAAGAGCAGCTACACCTGTTAGGAAAAATCTATTTTTCATGTTATTTGCTGTTGTTTATTGGTACAAAACTACTTGAAAATAGTAAATAACAAAAAAGCCTCGAAGAAAACTTCGAAGCTTGATTGTCTATTGTATGGAAGGATTTGGCCTATTTTCCATATGAAGGATCATATGTGAAGTACTCTTCTCCGTACATCTTTTCATAGAATGTAGCTATAGTTCCGTCTGATGCAATATATCCTATCTGGACAATGAATACAAAATCAATCTTTGACATGATGTCGAATCCTGCATTCTGTGAGATGGCGTTAAAGTCATCCTGGATTCCAGCGAAATGTTTGTCCACAACTTCAATCGCACCGTAAAGAGTCTTTCCCTGGACCTTGAAGAATCCATCTTCTTTCATTGCTGTATAGCCTGGCACTGATTTCATTTTGTCCAGGTAGATATCGCTGAACATTTTGAAAGTAGCTTCCTGTTCCTTTGTTATTGATGTCTGAGTCACAAAAGAAGGAACATATGTGTATACGAAGAGCTCATATTCATTGTTGTCAATGTCAATCGGGTCTTCTTTGCCGCAAGAGGTGAGGGCCATAAGTCCTATACAAAGTCCTGCAATAATTCTGAAAAGTCTATTTGATGTTTTCATATTGTGTTTTGCTTGTCTATTTAATTATACTACAAATGTAAGAATTATTTAAATAAATCTAAGTTTAAATTACAATCCCTTTTTCGAAGGGAACCATTTCTAGAAACGCCTTATTGGACAAA